>DBFWRP010000396.1:0-6303 GCA_048222005.1 Muribaculaceae bacterium
TTCTTATTCTATATGGCATTTTACCATGAAAATAGTGTTATCTTTGTCCTGTTGAAGAGGAGACAGTAATCATTCCCCAAAAGTCTGATTTTTCACTGGCCATTAAATCTGTATCATGTTACTTTCCAATATTCATTTGCAGCTGCTGAATGCGGGATATGCCGAAATGAACGGCGATTGGAACTGGAAGAATGTGCGAAGCCGGTTCAGCCGGTTTTATTATGTGCGGTCGGGAGAGGCGTTTGTGGAATTAGGTGACAGGGAGGAGCGTCTGAGTCCCGGTCATTTGTATTTGATAAAGGCTTTCACGCAGCATGGCTATCGTTGCACAGGTCAGTTTTGTCATTATTATCTGCACGTCTACGATGCGGTCTTGAATGATCTTATGGAATCCGACGTGTTGGAAATGCCATTTGAAGTTGAGGTGCTCCCAAACGATGATGCACTTTTCAGTCGCATATGCGTTCTCAATAAAGGCCGTGCACTCCCTGATGTGGATCCAACCGTGTATGACAACGATGATTCGTTTCATCTCAATCTTAAGAGTAACGATGAGATTCCGTTGCACGTTTCCATCGAGACAGAGGGGATATTATTACAGGTCCTCTCGCGTTTTCTTGTGAATACACAAAACAAGCTGGTTAATCAGGACCCTCGCATTGCACAGGCCCTCAGATATATAAGCGATAATATCGCTGACGTGGAAATTGAGGAGATGGCAAGATGTGCGTGCATGTCGCGTTCGCATTTTAATCGTGTGTTTTTTGATAATATGGGCACTTCTCCTTCAAGATATATCGCAATGAGACGTATTGAGAAGGCTAAATCATATCTGCAGTTCAGCGACTTGTCAGTAAGTGCCGTAGGAGAGAAAATCGGTATTGAAGATGTGTCATATTTCATCCGTTTTTTCAAGGCGCACACAGGCGTGACACCTCTTCGGTGCCGTGCCGAACTGAGGCAGAATTCCGGCCACGATTAGAATGGAGAGCGGGTTTAGCACAGAGGCTCATGAAGTCGGAATAGTTCATGTATACGCCATAAAGCAGGCACTGTGCCAAATGCAGGATGCTTTGGCACAGCGCTCATTTCATAATTTAAGTTATCGGATGGCTATTTTCATGGAATTGACCATGTAGATGCCCGGTTCAAGATCTATGCGGGTTGTGCCGGAACTGATTTTACTTGCCAGCAGTTGACGCCCGTCAGGGGTGTATATGCTCACTGTGCACGATTCAGTGGATGCTATTGCGATTCCACCTTTTTCAGGGCTGATTTTAAGCATTTGCACAGAAGGGGTTTGTGGGGAGGTCAGTCCCGATTGCGCAGTTATTGTGAATGTCTGCTCGGGTGCGAATTCCGATCCGGCGTAACCTGCATCTACACTCTGTACGCTCCATGCATAATTGCCGGCAGGCAGATTGTTGAGTGTCCACCCAAGGTTGTGCCATGCATTGCCGGCTCGGCTCACGCGTCGTTTGCCGGTTGCCGGGTCGGAATTCGGGAATGTGAGATATTCTCCGGTATCGGTGTTGCGGAGATAATAGTTGTACGTAAGAGCCTTTACGGGGGTCTCCGCGTCATTGCCTTCACACCATTCCATTGTTACGGAATTACCATCTACCGAGGTGTTCAGATTTGCGGGCGCCTCGGGTGCCGTGTTAGCCTTCTGAGCGGTTTTGTTTCGTGCAAGTACGGCCAGGCGTCTGTCGCATGTGAAGCCGTTATATCCGCCTGTACGGTTTCCGCTTACCAGCAGGTCGTTGATGCCATTGCCTGAAAAATCGCCCGGCTCAATCGAGCTTTCACTTACTCCGGGTAATCCGGCCTCAGCAAGAGTGAAGTGGCCTTTTCCGTCGTTAAGATATACATCCGTGCGTGGCACGTTGTCGAGGCTTATGTTCCATCCGGTGATGATCAGGTCGGAATGTCCGTCGTTATTCCAGTCCACGAAGCGTACAGGCTGAGTGGTGTTGTCGGCCATGTATTCCGAAAATTCCTGAGTTTTTGTGAAAGTCCCGTCCTGGTTGTTGATGTAGAGTGTTGTGGTTTTGCCGCCTTCGCTTGCCGGAGTGTTCCATTGTTCTCCGGGGATAGTTCCGCCAACCACGATATCAATGAATCCGTCGGCGTTCACATCGGCGTAGGCCATGCCTCCGCGGGTTCCTTTTTCTATGAATCCAACTTGCTTCTGGGTAAACTGACCCTTGCCGTCGTTGTAAAAGATACGTGTGAACACACCACCTGTCATGTTCGAGAGTACACAGATGTCAATGTTGCGGTCGTTGTTGAAATCAGCGTAGATTATGTTGGGATCGGAGAAACCGCCGGGCAGAGTCAGCAGATTCTGGGGGGCACCGAATGTGCGGTCGACGTTTTGCAGATAGAAACTCTGGTCAGTGCCGTTGCCGATAAAAAAGATGTCGGGTAGTCCGTCGTTGTTTATGTCAGCGATGGCACATGCCGGCGATGTGTTTCTACGGGTTGACATGTCGATGGCAGAGAGATGCCCTTTGCCGTCGTTTTTAAGGATGGCGTTGTAGCTTGTCCAGAAATCCCATCCGGCCTGCACCAGGTCTATGTGGCCGTCGCCATCAAGATCTCCGGCATCGAAATTACCCATAAACACCTTATGCAGGGGCTGGGTGGCTGAAAAGTTGTAGCTGCCGCGGTTGATACGCACTCCACCTTCTTTGGTCTGATGGCCTTCGCCTCCGCTGAATACTATGTCGAGCAGATTGTCGCCGTTTATATCCACGGCCACGGCGTTTCCGGTCTTGAATCCGGAGAATGGTGCGACGTAATCAATCACATCGGCCTGGCTGGGAAGAAGTTCGGTTATTGAGTCGATGGGTGCGTAGGTTGGATGCTTAACGCGGGCGCGGATGGCGGTATACCCGCTTTCGAGACCGGCGGCATTTTTGATGCCCTCGCTCACCGAGGAATTGTTGGTGCCCCATGTGTTGTGGCTGCCGTTCTGATTCTTGCTGATTTCGCCACGTTCCAGCCAGTTGTCCTTGACGGTGAAATAGTCGGAACCTTCGTCAGTGTATATGTCGAACTGGGAATGGCGCATATCCCACATCACGGGATTGAACTGCGGATCGCCCACACCTTCCACACGGTTGCCGGTTATTGATGATGACCGTTGACTTGACAGAGTGTAAATCGCGCCGCTGTCGCGCATCTGGTTTGCGAACGAGTGGATGTAATTGCCGGTGATATGGTTATTGTGCATGCAGTTGTCGGCTTTATTCCATCCCCAGCCCATATTGATTGCGGAATATGGGGTGTTGAATATCTCGTTATGGCTAATGCTGACATTCGAGGCGAATCCCACACAGATGGCCAGGCAACCCCAGTCGTCGGCTGCCGTGTTGGCTATGTAGTTGTTGTTTATCACAATACCGTCGCATACCACGCGGCTGTCTTCGGGATTATATGCCTGATGGGCCTCGAATGTATCATCGCCGAAAAATCCGGCAAGGATACTATTGCCGCCGATGTCGTTGAACGTGCATCCCTGCACGGTTACATTGCGTGTGCCGCTTTCAAAATCGACTCCCGATGAAGCCATGTGCCTGAAATCACACCCCCTGAAGGTGATGTTCTCGGCATTTCTGACACGCACACCGGCCGAAGGTCGTCCGAGGTAGGCCACGTTGCCTGCCGCCACTGTTGGGTCGGAGTATGCGTCGATGATGTACTGGCCGGCCTGCAATGGCACATGACCCATTTGTGAGGGCCGTTCCCAAGAAGTATGCTCAAAGGTGATTCCGTGGAATTCTACACCTGATACAAGGTTGTCAAGAGTACCGTCAATGTCAACGAGGGTCTCAAGCACCGGCACTACGGCGTCGATTGTCGCCGGTGTTTCATTGTAACGGGGCCAATAATATAATTTGCCTGCCGTTTGGTCGCAGAACCATTCCTGAGGCCTATTGAGCAGTTCTATGGCGTTTGAGAAATAATAGAAGTGGTTGGAGTGGCTGGTCTCATCGGCACGCAGGATGGGCCATGGACGTTTGAATTCTATGGTGCCTTCCGGGTCTTTGAACGTGACGGCGGTGCGGCCGTTTTCAGTCTGCATCTTGTTGACACGCATGAAATTTATCACCCAGTCCTGTATGATTGTCATTTCCAGATTGGGGGCATTCACCAGTGAGGATGGGGCAGCGGGGACGATAAGCTGACGGTTATCCTTGTCGGCTTTGATTATCCTGTTCATGGCATAATCGTCGAAACTTGATGCGCGTTTCATCCTCACACCGTTAACCCATAATTGTCTTATTCCGTCGTAATTCATCGCAGTTTCCGGCAGTGGGGCGCTCCATACATGCCCCTTTGCCACTTCGGGCAGTCCGGCGGCATCGGCGGTTTCATTCCAGCCGGTAAGTTTCGCGCCGCCGCTTATGATTACTTTCTCGCCGGGGACCGCACGAAACACGGTATGGCCGTTGTTTTTGCCGAATGCATCGCAGGAGAGAACGATGGGTGACGACAGCCGGTAAGAGCCGCCCTTAATGCTCACCGTCACATCGGTGGTTCGTGTGTCGGCATTGCTACGGATTTCCCTGATATGATTTACAGCTGACTGTATATCGGGAAACGGAGCTTCTGCAGTGCCGTTCCCGTTTTGTGATGATGCAGATACAAAGATTTCCTGATGGCTGTCTGGCGAAGCTGTCACGCTGGCCGGAATCATAGTCAAAACTGGCCAAAACAGGCATGATAACTTGATTTTCATGGTAAAGAATTAGGTAATATCTGATTGTATAAATTAGCTGAATCCGGAGGTTTCCTCGTTTGCAAAGTTAATGGAAATTGATTCACAAGCTGTAGTATAATAATGTGAAAAAATAGCACAATCTTATCATGTGGATTTATGGGCTTATAAGGTTGAATCCAATGTTTTAAGTTGTAGCGATTGTGGAGAAGGTGTTTTGCGGTAGAGTTATTCTTTATAAAATAATGGCTGTGTGTCAAAATCTTGAATTCTGACACACAGCCATGCTTTTCGCCCGGATGTTTGGGGCATTCTGATACACCCTTGTGGGATGTTGCTATTGCGATTATTTCAGATCCCATTCACAGCTGTCGGTGATGGTGCGGGAGCCGGATTTGCCTGTGGCTGAAATCCGGTTTTTGCCCGGTTGCAGTGTGACGTTGTCCCACGTGGCAATCCCGTTTTCGGGCTTGACAGCAGATAGGGTGCGGCCGTTTATGCTCAGCTCGACTGTGTCGCAATTGCTGTACACCTTTACGGGGGTGCTGGCCTTGTCGCGGATTGTGTGCCTCTGTGAGGAGATGTGCACCATCGGCGTGTCGCTCCATTGGGCTTTGTAGAAATAAAAAGCGTCTTTTGGGGTCTTGCGGTCGTAGGTCACGAGCCCCTTGTCGTTAATGCCGCGTGCGTTCCCTTCGTTGCGCCATGAGCTGGCGAAGTCAAACATGTTCCACACCCAGGTGGCCCATACGTAGGGGCGTTTGGCAAGTTCGCTGCAGGTGCCTTCGTGCACGGTGGCCTGCCACTCCTCGGGATGATAATGCCCGTCGGGACGGGGTGCCACGGTGACGTGCTGATCGTGGACATCGATACTTCCGCCGGCGCCATATTCGCTGACTGCCACGCCGCGTCCCTTGTTTTTCTCGTCGATCGACGGCCCCATGGCCGATGGCTCTGCCCAGTACCATCCCGGATAATTGTTATAGGCAAGATAATCCGGAATCCAGTTTTCAGGCAGGTCGTCGCGGTTGTTGGCAGCGATAGTGGGGCGTGAGGGGTCTTCGGCATGGGCCAGGTCGTTAAGCTCGGCCACGATACCGGCAGGTTTCACCACCGGGTTATCTCCGAACCCTATTTCGTTGAACAGGCTCCATGTGAAAATCGAGGGATGATTGTAGTTCTGGCGTATAAGTTCGGTCAGCTGTGTCTTGAGATTTTCGGAAAATTCAGGCGAATCGGTGCCGTGACCGACAAACGGGATTTCTGCCCACACGAGCATGCCGTTGTCGTCGCACAGGTTGTAGAACTGTTCGGCATGAGGATAATGTGCCAGGCGGATGGTGTTTGCCCCTATCTCCTTGATGAGCGCCATATCCTCCTCGTGGTCGGCCTGCGAGATTGCCCAGCCCTTCCCCGGGCGGTCCTGATGGCGGTTCACTCCGGCCAGACGGTACGGCTTGCCGTTGAAGAAGAATCCCTTTTCGGGGTCGATGGAGAAATAGCGCAGCCCGATGCGTTGTGACAGTGTGTCGGCAATCTCTTTGCCGTCCATCAGTTCGTGACGCACGGTGTAGCGG
>DBFWRP010000397.1:0-8039 GCA_048222005.1 Muribaculaceae bacterium
GTGTAACGGGTGTCATGAAAACGCCCCTCCCTTTTAAGCTGACAGCGGATCTCCGCCGTCTCGCCATTCGCCAGACGCGACGGCACGGGCATCGTTTCAACAGTGAACGGATAAGCCCCGTTCACATCAATATCCTCGCTGCAAGAGGAAAGCGACAACGCGGCGAATATCCAGCCGCAGAGTGCCATAAACAGATATGCTTTTTTCATTGTGTTTGCTGATGTTTAATTGATGATGAATTTCACGCCGACGACAAACTGCGTGGCGAACTTATTGAGGGAGCCGCCCCACAGGACACGCTCCCTGATATTTGCAAGCAGCACGATACGGTCGGTCAAATAGCATTCCGCCTCAAGCGTGACCGCGCCTCCATATATGAAGGCATCCTTAGCCATGAGGGTTGAGCCGTCGGCCAGAAGCCGCTTTCCCCAATTCACCGTCTCATATCCGGCAACAGCAGAGCCGCCTATTGACATGAAGAAGGTCTTTGACGCATCCGACAGGAAATTCAGGTAGTAACCTCCCTCGGCGGTAAACTGAGCGCGCGGTATCGACATGTCACGGTATCCGTAGCTCTTGTGCAGATACTCCGCTCCGAACATCCAGTGATTGGCACGCCCTGTGTAGACCGACATGGCGGTGCCGATACAGTAATCGCCCGAAGAGCCGCTTACAAGACCGCCGCGCAGCTCGATACCCTTCATGCCGGGCAGACAGCGCTGGGCGTATGCCTGCCCTCCTGAGAGGGCAAGCGATACTGTTGTGATGATTGCGACAAACAACCGTTTCATGGCTACTTCACTTTAAGTTCGTTGATTACACGGGCACGCACTATATCCTCGCACTCCACTGTAAAGGACTGGTGGCGGCCTCCGCTCTTCTCGTTAAGCTCCACCACGAGCATCTTGTCCTCCGGGATGGTGAATTTGTCGAATGTGAACACCGTGCGCCCATCCTTCTTGCCCGCCACCTCGGTCACATAGTTGTAGGCACGGAGCGGCAGTATCACCTGCTCCTGCACGGCGGTGCGCTTCATCAGCTTCTTGTCCACAATCTTGAAAGTAACAAAATCCACATTGAAAGGCACATTGGAAGTGTTGCGTATCTGCGTGTGGAAATACAGCAGCCCGTTGTGGGTATAGATGCCTTTGAGAAGATACTGGAGTCCGAAAGCCTTGCTGCCGATATGCTTGACATGGCGCTTGTTTTCCTTGTAGATGGAGCTGTTGATAAGATGCACCAGCTTGGGCGACTCGCTGCCGAGTTCCTTCAGATAGATCTCAAGCGCGTTGTTCGGACGGTTCACCTCGCTGCCGTCATGGATAAAGTCCTTCATCTCAACATTGAGGATGAGAGGCTCGTCGGCATACTTCACGTTGAATGTGTAGAAGCATCCGCTTTCGGTGATCACCGATATGTTGGTCTCATCGCGGAACCCTTTTACCGTTGACTTGACACGGATTACATTCTCCGCCCCGTCTGCCTTACCTGCGATAAGGTTAGGTGAGCCGAGATCCACATACCTGACAGCAGCCGGGAAGATGATATGGACCGTCTTGTCGTATGTCACCTCCAGACCGTAAGGGGGAATCATGCGGTCGAAAGTCAGCTTTTTGGTAAGGCCGTGGTAGAGGTCGCCCTCTGTTTCCTGCGCGAAAGCGCACACTACGCCCGTCAGGAGGGCGATAATCAAAAATAATTTTTTCATTGTCGTTGAAATTTGATTGTTGATATTAAAGTTGATTTGTTCACTGTTTCTGATAGAGCATGAGGGTATGACCCGATTTGAGTTTCACCTTCTCCTGCCGCATTCTCTTGGATATGTATTGCGACACACCCTGTATGGCACCCTTGCCGAGTTCCGACAGCAGTTGGTCGCCCGCCGACTGGTTGGTGATTGAGATTGTCGTGCCGAGGTTCTGCCCCATGTTGGCCGCCATCTCCCTGACGGCGTTCGCCTCCATCGAGCCGGGAATGAAGATTCCAGGCTGGCCGTCGTTGTCGTACACCGCAAGTTCCACAGGAATGATGTTGCCGGAATGTTCCACCTGCGATATGGTGATGGCGAGCCTCTCGCCCTGTATGCGGCAGTCGCCAGTCAGGAGCGCGTTGCGCGGCAGCTCGTGCCGCCCCACACGCATCGGCTCAAGAAGCCTGAGCCTGACGCTCTGCCCGCTTATCACAGTCTGGTCGCCGTGCACGCATACACATATGGTGTTCCTCTCCTGTACAGCCGCATCGCCGACAGCGGTATTGAAACCGAAGTTGCGTGGTTCCGACAGCCGGGCTATCAATGCGGAGTCGCTTACGGGCTGTGCGAGCGAAGACACAACCGGGGCAGATACCCTGCCGACCGGCATTGCTTTCACCTTGCCGCCGGCATCGGGTTTCTCCTCCGCCTCCCGCTTCGCGCCGGTTTCGGCACCGCCCGGCATATACTTTGCCGCCAGCTCGTAAGATTTCTCCAACAGTGCCACCTGCTCGGCATACGATGTGCCCGGTGCCGTCTGTTGTTGCGACATAGACAGCCTCAACTGTTCAAGTTCGGCGCGCATCGCCTCCTTCTCCGGATCCTCGGCAGGCTGCTCATAGAAGGAGCCGAGAGTCTCGTTGATATTGCGGTAGGCATTGTGCGATGAAGAATATGAGCTGTTACGGGAAAGTCTGTCAACAGGCTTGCCTGTGTTGTCATCCACAATCACCACTCCGGAAGGGATATCCGCCGGTGGCGGAGAATTTTCAGGAGCGGATTTTTCACCGGAGGATGCGAGATCCTCAAGGGTGCGCATCTTCTCCTCGCGCTTGCGGCGCACGGACTCCTGCTCATAGGCGGTCATCTTGTCATCGACAATGCCCGCGTTTCTCGGATCGGGAAGCTCAGTATTGAACCCCTCCCGCTGTTCATTTGCCGCGCGGTCTGCTTCCGACGGGGCGAAAATGAACCACATGCAGCCGGCGAACACAAGGAACATCAGCGCGAACACCAGATATTTCTTTATGGCCTGCCTGCGTTTCAGTCTGTCAGCGCCGTTACTCATCGCCGTCATTATTGAACCGGTTGAAGAACTCCTCCATCTCCTTCACCATCTCACCTTCGGATTCGGGTGAGGACAGCTCCGGGACTTCGATATGGGTTATCTCAATGACCTCGGCGGGAGCGTCATCGCGCCCGATGCCGTGGATAGCCCGGAATATCAGGTAGAAATTCACCGAGGCGAACATCACACCGAGCACCAGCACTGCGGCGAGTCTCTTTTCCGGTGTCAGGGCACCACAGAAGGCGCGCAGGCGGTCATCTGCCGCGTCCTTGATTCTTAAAAGCATCTTTTTCATGTCGTTTATGGTTTTGATTGTTGTTTGAAATGTTGATAATCCCGGTAATCACCGGTCAATCACCCTCAGGTCGCGGTTCTCCACCACTCGGAATGACTCAAGGATGAAACCGTGCGGGTTGTTGTCGCTGCGTGTGGAGTTTACGAGCCGACCCCGTGTCACCAGCGAGCGTTCGGTGACGCTCTTCTCTCGTATTATGGAGAGGCGTGCGTGAGTCACCACATCGTAGGGATAGGTATGGAAATCGCATCTCACACTGTCGATCTCTATGCGCTGGCTTATGTTGCCGGATATGACACGGTTGTAGTACCCCTGCTCGGCGAGGTCGCGGTAATGGCCGTAGGCCGAGCGGTCGGTCAGGAACAGGGCGCGCTGTATGTTCCCCTCGATGGCGCTTTTGTCTGGAGCAAGCGAGAAGAACAGCTCATGGAAACGCTTGACATGTTCCCGCGCTTCCACAGGACGGTTCTGTGAGAGATCCTGCGACAGGGCGAGCATCAGCGACTTCCCTTCGTCGAGCACGTATATCTTCTGTCGCTGCTCCTCGGCGAAACGGTAGGCCTTACATACCGAATAACCCACAAGAAGAGTACATGCGCACAGGTATACTATGCCGAACAGACGGAGCTGCCGGAAGCTGCTCTCGATATTTTTCAATGATTTGAACTGCATTTGAATACTGTTTTAATGATGTTTTCTCATTTGATAAGCCGTCCGCCGATGTTGCCGATTGCGGCACCTGCCGTACCTGCGGCGATGGAGCCTGTCTTGGATGCTGTCTGCGTCACATTCTTTCCATAGTTCCCGGCACCGCCACCGGCCTGTACTATCCATCCCGCCACCGTGGGTATTGTGAAATACCCTATGATGCCTATTATGAGGAATGTGATGTACACGGCGTTGGAACCGTCGGGAATGAAATTGGGATCGGTGAGCTGCTCGATATCCTTCTGGAGCATCAACACCTGTATCCTCGCCAGCACGCTGCTGAACAGGTCGCTGACCGGAAGCCACAGATAGATGCTGATGTATCTCACGAGCCAGTGTGTCAGCGTGGCATGGAATCCGTCCCACACCGACAAGGCGAAGGATATCGGGCCGAGTATGGAGAGCACCACGAGGAAGAAAGTCCGCAGGGTATCTATCACAAGGGCGGCGGCCTGAAACATCAGTTCCAGAAGGTTGCGGAACATCTCCTGAAACCATTTCTTGGTGTTGTACATGGCGCGGTCTATATACATGCCGCATATCTCCGGGGCGTCGGTGATGCCGAGATCATCCAGCTTCCTGTCGAATTCCTCCTTGTCGACCAGATAGGCGGTCTCCGGATTGCGCTTCATTGCCTCAAGCTCCAGCCTGTCCTTCTGCTCGCGGTACCGGTTCATGTCGAGCGTCTGCGTCTGCAATATGCCGTTGGTGCCTGTGACCACCGGAGAGAGCACGCTGTTTATAGTACCCAGCACCACTGTCGGGAAGAACATTATGCAGAATCCTATGACGAAAGGACGCAGGAGCGGGTACACGTCCACCGGCTCGGCGCGTGATAGAGACTGCCACACGCGGTACGCCACATAGAAAAGGGCGCCGAGTCCGGCGATGCCTTTCGCCACACCCGTCATCTGGGAGCATAGCGGCATCATCTCCTCGTACAGATTGCGCAAGATCTGGTGGAGGTTGTCGAAGTCGATGGCTAACAGTAACATGACTATATCTGTTTTAGATTGTCAGTTACCAGTAGCGCTCGCCTGGATTGCCGTAGAGCGAGAGCACGCGATCCTGGTCGTTCTTCTTTTTCGCGCGCAGGTAGGACACACCTATGTTCTTGTTGGTGTAGTACCTCACAAGGCCACGGTACTCGTGCATCCGCGTGTAGCATCTGTCAATCACATCCATGCGGTCTTTGTCGCCCATAGAAAGGCCGTTCTCATTGACTACGGTCTTGAGGTCTGTGAGCACGGAGGCACTTTCCTCAAGCAGTTTTGTATAGCCGAGGGCTATGGCGCTCAGCTCCTCCGGGGAGAAATACGGGTCAGAGAGCATACGCTGGAAGTTGACGACATAGATATCGGTGATCTCGCCCACCATCAGTATGGTCTGCTGCACCTTTCGCGCGTCGCGCAGCAGGTTCTTGACTTTTTTCAGAGCGTCGTAGTATGCTTTCCCCTGCTCATAGATTTTCACGGTCTCCTGAAAATTGTTGAGCATGGTGCTCGCTGTGGACGAGGTGTGGACGATGTTCTTTGAGGCATTGATGATGCCTTGCGCGAGGTTGCCGGGATCCGACACGACCCATTGCGCTTTTGCTGTCAGCCCCGTAAGCGACAGGGCCGCGCACACGATAAGTGATTTGATTTTCATGATTGTAACTTTTTGATGGTGAATAAATCGGTTGTAATGATTCAGAAAGATGGTTTCCTGCCTTTGATCATGGATGCCGGAGGATTACGGATATGATGCTGACGCGAGGATACGGTGCGGTCATTCTTGGCTGGACTGCCGTCCTTGCGCTGAAACTGTCCTAAAAACTCACCGGCATACGGTTTGCGCCCTGTGGCCCTGACCAATCTGTCGTCCAACTCCTTATAAGCTTTCTGTGCCTGATGTGATTGTTCTTCCGGAGTCGCGCTCTTGTCAATCCCATACCTGATCAGAAAATCTGGTTGAACATTGATAAGGTCATTGACTGCATCCGGAGACACGGTGATACGCCCTAATTTGTCAAGTTCCCTGTCAAGCTTCTCAAGATAGAAGTCCGGAAGTCGGACAGCGGGGATATTCTCAACCGCCTTTTCAGCGGCCGTGCACATCTCGGCTTCTATCCGGTGGGCATTCATACGGACATCGTACTCTATGCAGCAGTCATCTCTGTCCATAAGATATCTTTCGAGCCATTCATATGTGTTGCATTTGTCCTCAAGACCATAGCGCAACTTGACATAAGTTGACGGCACCTCACTGTATGAAGCGAGTTCGCATAACTCCAGCACATCACGGTTCTTTCTTTGGCTGTCAAGTATCCGTATGGCCGCGTCAACTTCTTTCTGAGGCAATGGCTCCCGGACAACATGCGGAAACGCTCTGTGATATGCGTCGCGCATGAATGTGTGCATGGCGAGCATTCCGTGTACCGGACCGGAATCCTCAGGAGCGATATCCGAAAGAAGGGCCGAGTGTTTTTTCATGAAGCCGGTGCCGTTCAACGCATCCATCATATCAATTGAATAGCGGTTGCCTGTTGACCCCGGCGAGTCAAAAGGTTCTGACTTTGCAATCAGCAGGGCGACCTGCTCAATCACACGCTCCGAGTGGCTGTACTGCCTGATAAGTTTTGCAAGTTCCTCGTGATTGTACACACCGGCAAGACGCCCGGCTTTTTTGACAATTTCCTGCAATTCCCGGTAGTCAGGTTCCCTAAGACGCCCTGACACCCGTTTTTTTATCCATTCGGTAAGTTTCATGTCATTTTGATTTTGAGTTCTGCTTATTGTTGCGTTTGCTTTCGGCAAGCTGCCGTATGGCGAGTTCTATATTGCCGCCGAGTTTTTCAGTGAGCCGCGTGAGTTCCAGCTTCTCGCTCTCCTCGGTGGTGTAGCAGATGTATTCCTCAAGCGACACCTCGGTGGCGTAGACCGCCGACTGTGAGCCTCCGAGACCTATCCAGACCTCCTTGTACCTCCGCGACGGGTTGTTGGCCATGTTGATTGAGAGTATCTGCGCACGCTCTTTGTCGGTCAGACCCAGGAGTGCCTGTATCTCGTCGAACTTGTTGACATACTTGCGCTGGTCAAGGAGTATCTTGCAGTCGGAGTTGTTGATGATGGTTCCTTTGACTATCGGTGAGGATATGATGTCCTCGACCTCCTGCGTAACCACCACGGCCTCGCCGTAGAACTTTCTGACGGTCTTGAACAGATACTTGAGATACTCCGCCATCCCCTCCTTGCTGATCGCCTTCCACGCCTCCTCCAGCAGTATCATCTTGCGGATGCCCTTGAGTTTCCGCATCTTGTTGATGAAGGTCTCCATGATGATTATGGTGACTATCGGGAACAGCACCTTGTTGTCCTTGATATTGTCCAACTCGAAGACTATGAAGCGTTTGTTGAGCAGGTCAAGCTGCCTGTCGGAGTTCAGGAGGAAGTCATACTCGCCACCTTTGTAATATGGCTCCAGCACGTTCAGGAAATTGAACACGTCAAAATCTTTCTCGCGGGTGCGCTTCTGCCGCAGGATTTCCTGATACTCGTCGCGGATATACTCGTAGAAGCTGTTGAACGACGGATTCACGGTGCGGTCATCGCGTATCTTCTCCAGAAAGAGGTTCACGGCATTTGACAGTGCCACCTCCTCGGCGCGGGTCGGAGGCTCGTCGTCCCGTTTCCAAAGAGTGAGAATGAGCGTCTTGATGGACTCTTTCTTCTCGATGTCGAACATACCGTCCTCCACGAAGAACGGATTGAACGATATGGGATTATCCTCCTCGTATGTGAGGTAGATACCGTCCTCGCCATTGGTGCGGGCGTTGATAAGGCTGCACAGCCCATGGTAGGAGTTGCCTGTATCCACAAGCAGCACATGGGTGCCCTGCTCGAAATACTGCCTCACCATGTGGTTGGTGAAGAACGACTTGCCGCTGCCAGATGGCCCGAGTATGAACTTGTTGCGGTTGGTTATCACTCCGGCTTTCATCGGCAGGTCGGATATGT
>DBFWRP010000398.1:0-2452 GCA_048222005.1 Muribaculaceae bacterium
TTGATACACATAAGGGCAAAATAGCAGATATTTTTACGCAATATCAAGCGTTTACTCACCCATTATCATAACTATGATTCAAAACTCCAACGCAGCGTTGGAGTTTTGCCGTGGGGACATATCAATCAGCTTATTCCTAAATTTAGATCAAGCCGAAATTCCGGTGCATTTGTTCAGCATATGCTCACGTATAATCCATTAAGTAGTAGGGACATGCCTTTGGCATGTGAATCAGGCATGTGCTAATGCTCCGTGAATCAACGTCGTTTCACATGCCGAAGGCATGTCCCTACAAGTCGGTGAAAGCATTGTTATGGAGCGATATTGTTTTTTCATGCACGAAATTTAGGCTTGACCCATAAAAACGCCAAAAGGAGGATGTAAAAAACGCCATCCGAAGCCGCTCAGACGCTGAGCAATGCTTCGGATGGTGTTGTTGTTTGTTCCCGATGAGGGAGGCGGTGAGACGGGCGTTTAAAAGCGTTTGACGCTCGTTACGGCCGCCTGCATTTATTCTGCCTGTTTCTGCCTGCGCTTTCTGCCTGTATTGATTCCGCCTGCGCTTATTATAAGCCGTCAGATGGACAGGCGACGCAATGTGTTGAGCAGGTCGCGGTTGATGGGCTTGTCGTTCTTGATGGCCTTGGTGAAGGGCACGTAGACAATCTCGTCGTTCTTGATGCCGATCATCACGTTTCGCTGGTCGTCGAGCAATGCGTCGATGGCTGCGGCACCCATGCGCGAGGCAAGGATACGGTCGTGGGCCGTGGGTGAACCGCCACGCTGCAGGTGGCCGAGAATCGACACACGCACATCGTACTGCGGATATTCCTCCTCCACACGTTTTGCCACACCCATGGCTCCGCCTGTGACGGGGCTTTCGGCCACGAGCACGATCGAGGAGTTCTTGCTCTTGCGGAAACCGTTCTGGATAAGTTCGGCCAACTGGTCGACCTCCGTTGAGATTTCGGGAATGATGGCGGCTTCGGCACCTGAGGCGATTGCGCCGTTAAGTGCGAGGAACCCGGCATCACGCCCCATCACCTCGATGAAGAACAGGCGCTCGTGACTGGTGGCGGTGTCGCGGATTTTGTCGACACACTCCATGATGGTGTTGAGCGCTGTATCGTAGCCGATAGTGGTATCGGTGCCGTAGAGGTCGTTGTCGATTGTTCCCGGCAGACCGATAATGGGGAAATTGAACTCGTTGGCGAAGATGCGCGCGCCGGTAAGCGAGCCGTCGCCGCCTATCACCACAAGGGCGTCAATGCCGTGACGTTTAAGCGTGTCGTAGGCCAGCTGGCGGCCTTCGGGAGTCTGAAATTCCTTGCAACGTGCGGTTTTAAGGATGGTGCCTCCACGCTGGATTATATTGGAAACGTTCGATGTGGTGAAATCCTGAATCTCGTCGGTCACCAGACCGCGGTAGCCACGGTAAATACCCTTCACTTTGAAGCCGCTGAAGATAGCGGCACGCGTCACTGCGCGGATGGCGGCATTCATGCCCGGAGCGTCGCCGCCGGAGGTGAGAATGCCTACGCACTTTATTTCTGCCATTTATTCAATCTGTTTGTTTAGTGATGAATCTATGATGTAATCTCTTTTGCTCATGACTCGATTATCACCGGCACCGGCGCCACTCAGTCGAGAAGATCGACCGGAAGTGCCACTACGCGCAGGTTGTTTGACCGTATGAAGCGCAGAATCTCCGAACGGGTTTCGGATGGTTCCACATCGGCCTCGATGCGCTGCATGGCATTGTAGACCGAGATGCCGCTCTGATAAACGTTACGGTAGGCTTTGGCAATCTCGCTGATCTGATGCTCGGAGAAGCCGTTCTTACGCATTACAAAAGCATTCACGCCATAATAAGCCACCGGATTATGCGCCACAATGATATATGGAGGCACGTTGCCTGCTATGCGGCATCCGCCTTTCACAAGCACCCACTTGCCTATGCGTGAGTTTTCATGTACCACCACGTTTGACGAGAGGATGGTGCATTCGTCCACCTCACAGTCGCCTGCGATTGTGACACCGTTGCCTATAACGCATTTGCCAGCTATGCGCGAGTCATGTCCGATATGACATTTGGCCATTATGAAGTTGCCGTCACCGATGATAGTGCTGCCGTCCTCCACAATGCTGCGGTTGATGATCACATTCTCACGGATGGTGTTGCCGTCGCCGATGATGCATAGGGAGAGACATCCTTTCCAACGGAAATCCTGCGGCTCCGCACCGATGATGGCGCCTTGATAAACTTTATTGTCTTTCCCCATACGTGTGCCTGCGAGCACTGACGCATAAGGCTTTATTTCGCAGCCGTCGCCGATTTCCACATCTTTGTCGATGTAGGCGAACGGGTGGATTGTTACGTTGGCGCCGATTTTTGCCGACGGATCAACATGGGCTAATGGGCTAATCATGATATATCGGAGGGGTTAGATTT
>DBFWRP010000399.1:0-1903 GCA_048222005.1 Muribaculaceae bacterium
GGCGGAATGTCTTCGTTACCCGGCTGACGGATCGGTTCCTTGAAGAAGCGGATACCGTTGATCATCGTAGAAACCTGTGTGCCGCCGCCCATGATGTCTTCACGGAAGCTCATGTAAAGGTGAGCGCAGAGGAAGATGAGCAGGTAGTACATCAGAAGATGATGGAAGGTACGCACCGGCTGAGGACCGCCGAGCCATGCTGTAACCCAGCCGAACCAGGACATCCAGCCTGTATCCCATCCCCACTGTTCGGCGTAGAGGCCTAAACCGGTCAGGATGATCAGGATGGAGCCGAGGACGTACATGAGACACATGGCCGTCTGAGCCAGAGGGTTATGACCCACATATTCCTTCGGGTGTTTGTTCAGGAAAAGGTAATAGAGGGCGGTGCCGAAAATACCTTTAATCCATTCCATATCCCAGAAAGGAAGGATGAAGATCATACGGGAATACTTGTTGCCGACGAATGCCCAATAAATACGATAGAGCATCAAAACGGCGAACAGCATGCCGCAAACCAAGTGCAGCAGGATGATATTCCCGAAGAAGTAGGTATCCCAAGTGGTGGCGTAGTTAGCAATCGGCGGCCAGCCAATCAGGAAACCCGTAATGACCAGCATGAAGAATGCGGCGCACTGAGCCCAGTGCCAGAAGCGTACAGGTGCTTCGTACACGTATACGGGTTCAATCGGGCCTTCCTCAATGCTGTATGCCCATTTCGAGATTTTCATAAAACCTCCTAATTAGCGGACTTGAACTTTGCAGAGTTCCTCACCGCTGGTCGACATGACGTGAGTTGCGCAGGCCAAGCACGGGTCAAAGCTATGGATCGTACGCAAGATTTCGAGAGGCTGATCAGCCACGGCAACAGGTGTGCCGAGCAGAGCGGCTTCGTATGCACCGAGCTGGCCCTTGGTGTCACGCGGAGAAGCATTCCACGTAGACGGAACAACAGCCTGCCAGTTTTCGATCACGCCGTCTTTAATAACGCACCAGTGTCCGAGGGCACCGCGCGGAGCTTCGCACTGACCGACGCCTTTGCATTCTTTCGGCCAAGTACTCGGTTCCCATTTATCCATGTTGGCAGCGACTTCGTCACCGGCCTTGATGTTGGCTTCGAGTTCATCAACGTATTCGAGCATGAGTTGAGCGCACATCTTGGCTTCCAAACCGCGGCAGAGGGTACGGCCGAGCGTGGAGAAGAGAGCTTCGACAGGTACGCCGGCCTGAGCAAGAGCGCGGTCGACGAGTTCTTTCTGGCGCGGCATCTTCTTGGCGTAGGCGACAACCATACGTGCAAGGGGACCGGTTTCCATAGCGTGTCCGTTCCATCTCGGAGCTTTGATCCAAGAGTAGCGGGCGTTTGTGGTGAGCCACTTGATGTCGGTCTTGGTGCCTTCGTAATCGACGCCGGCTTTGCCGAGGTCGAAGTTCGGGTCGGTGATACCTTCCCAAGGATGCAGACCTTCGTCGGGCTTCGGATAAGAGTACCAAGAGTGATCAACGAATTCTTTGATCTGGTTGGGATCCTTAAGGTCAACCGGAAGAATCTGGTCGAACTTGCCGTCGATAACGGCGCCGTTCGGCATAACGAGGCTCTTTTCGGACATATCGTTGGCATATGCCGGGAAGTCGCCGTAGCAGAGCAGATTCTTGTTGGCGAGGCCTCCGCCGATCTTGTACCAGTCTTTGTAGTAGGCCTGCATAGCCATCAGGTCAGGATAGTAGACTTCATCGATGAAGCGGATGGTGGACTTAGCCACATCGCGCAGAAAGTTCATCCAAACCTGGTTGATCATGATGCCCTGGGCACCTGTGTCGCTCATGTTAATCGGGCAGGGAACGCCGCCAACCAGATAGTTCGGGTGGGGGTTCTTGCCGCCGACGATAGCGTGGACCTTAA
>DBFWRP010000004.1:0-2660 GCA_048222005.1 Muribaculaceae bacterium
GCCTATCAGCCCAAGCTGCCCATTGTATTGACCGGTGCGGTAAAAGCCGTTGAAGGCCATGCCACCGAGTCTGTTGCCGACCAGGATGCCATCAAGGCACTTTTCCCTAACACTTACGGTCTTCCCGAACTGAAGTTTGAGAAAGCTTCTGCCGGTCAGCCCTCGAAGCCCATGAATGTGGGCGTTATCCTTTCGGGCGGCCAGGCACCCGGCGGACACAATGTAATCTGCGGCTTGTTCGACGGTATCAAGAAAGTGAACCGCGACAGCCGTCTGTACGGTTTCCTCATGGGTCCCGGCGGATTTGTTGACCACAAATACATGGAGCTGACTTCGGCAATCATCGACGAATACCGCAACACCGGCGGTTTCGACATCATCGGTTCGGGCCGTACGAAACTCGAAAACAAGGAGCAGTTCGACAAAGGTCTTGAAATCCTCAAGGAACTTGACATCAAGGCTCTCGTCATCATCGGCGGCGATGATTCCAACACCAATGCCGCTGTGCTTGCCGAATACTACAAGAGCATCAATGCCGGCGTTCAGGTGATCGGTTGCCCCAAGACCATCGACGGCGACCTCAAGAACGACGTGATCGAGACCTCGTTCGGTTTCGACACCGCAACCAAGGTTTATTCCGAGGTTATCGGCAACATCCAGCGCGACTGCAATTCAGCAAAGAAATATTATCACTTCATCAAACTCATGGGCCGTTCGGCCAGCCACATCGCGCTTGAGTGCGCCCTGCAGTGCCAGCCCAACGTCTGCATCATCTCGGAAGAGGTTGAGGCAAAGGACATGACACTCGGTCAGGTTGTCGACCAGATTGCCGATGTTGTTGTGCGCCGCGCCGAGAAGGGCATGAACTTCGGTATCGTGCTCATCCCCGAAGGCCTCATCGAGTTCATCCCCGCCATCAAGCGTCTCATCGCCGAGCTTAACGACCTCCTGGCAAAGAACGCCGAAGAATTCGCCGCAGTTCCCGCCGCCGAGCAGCGTCAGTACATCATCGACCACCTCAGCGCCGAAAATGCAGCAGCCTATGCAGCCCTTCCCCACGGTGTGGCACGTCAGCTCAGCCTCGACCGCGACCCCCACGGCAACGTTCAGGTTTCGCTTATCGAGACAGAGAAGCTCCTCTCCGAAATGGTAGGCAAACGCCTTGCAGAGCTTAAGAAAGAGGGCAAATACAACGGCAAATTCGCTGCCCAGCACCACTTCTTCGGTTACGAAGGCCGCTGCGCCGATCCCTCGAACTTCGATGCCGACTACTGCTATGCCCTCGGTTTCAACGCCGCATGCCTCATCCGTGCCGGAGTGACAGGCTACATGTCGAGCGTGCGCAACCTCACCCGTCCTTCCGTTCAGTGGGTTGCCGGCGGTATCCCCATCACCATGATGATGAACATGGAGCGTCGCCACGGCGAAATGAAGCCCGTTATCCAGAAAGCACTTGTAAATCTCGACGGAGCACCCTTCCTCAAGTTCGCTTCGCAGCGTCAGGAATGGGCTGAGAACACTTGCTACATCTATCCCGGCCCCATCCAGTATTTCGGTCCGGCAGAAGTGTGCGACCAGCCCACCCTCACTCTGAAATACGAGCACCAGAGCAAGTGACAAATCGCTGGCTTGGATGCTTCATGCAGCCTGGCGGTGCATTAAATTGAAACATACCGCAGGATGTCGCGGATCTCATAATCGCTCAAAAAATGTAGTGGTTATTCACAGCGGTTCGGCAACATCCTAACAAGGTTCTCACATTGAGGCTGTGTCAAGACAAACAGGCGCAGCCTCTTATTTTACTGTTCCGCAGCGGTGCCGATGCCGATGGCGCCCTGGCACTGCTGCTTTTAAATTCCAAACAAGTCAATGGCGTATGGCCGATAAACAGTTTTTCCGTTCGTTGCCCCGAAAGGGCTTTCCGTTGTATTGGATTCTTTTGGCATATCTTGCAGTCGGTTACTTTTACCCTGTAATCGGCTTTCTTGCCATAATCTGCATGATTGCCCCGGTTGCATTCGCAGTGCGCAAAGGGCGTTGGTGGTGCGGCAACGCCTGTCCGAGAGGCAACTTTTATGACAATGTTCTGGCGCGGTTCTCGCCTCACAGGCCAATCCCGCCGTTTGTGCGCACCAAAGCGTTCCGCATATTCATGGTGATGTTTATCTTCACTATGTTCGGCGTACAGATGTACCGGGCATGGGGTGACTGGAATGCCATGGGACGCGTGTTCTGGACCATCATATTGATCACAACGATAGTAGGCATTACGCTTGCGTTTGTGTATGCTCCCCGTACATGGTGTTCGTTCTGCCCGATGGGCACCCTGTCGTCGTGGGTTACGCCTGCCGGCGGTAAACTCCCCGACGGCTACCGGCGCATTTTTGTGGGCGAGCGGTGTACGACACGCTGCAAACAGTGCTCGGCAGTGTGTCCGATGCAACTGAAGCCTTATGAAAGCAGGAATGACGCTGCAGGGTATCTCCATCCCGATTGTCTGAAGTGCGGACGCTGTGTGTCGGGATGTCCGCTGAAAGTGCCCGAGCTGAAATCTTGATGTGCACGCGTGGCGCCTGCTCGCTTGCACTCGTTAAAACACCAACCGGCCGCCGAATGCCTGCAGGCATTCGGCGGCCGGTTGGTGTTTTAACGAGTGCAAG
>DBFWRP010000040.1:0-1702 GCA_048222005.1 Muribaculaceae bacterium
GGCTTTGCGAACGCTTTCGGCCTCTTTGATAACGGAGGGAATGACTATGACAACAGGCGAGCACAGCGGCTACGAGGCCGCCGCACGGCAATACAACGACTGCATCCGCACCGGTCAGATTGCGCAGGCTGTCGAATGGCTGACGGAGATGGCCGAGATCCTTGAGAGCGAGAAGCGATATACCGACGCCCTGAAGCTGGGAATGCTGACGTTCTACTTCGCCACGAGCGGCGTGTACGCCGAGCCGGTCATTGAGGATTACCTCGCAAAGCAGATATGCCGCGTAGTCTGGGAGACTGGCCTGACGCTCCACGAACGCGAAGAGCTGTTCCTCGACACGATCCGCGACGACACGTTGCCAGAGCACATCATGTCAGCCAAGGACTGTGCGTACATTTTCGACGTATGCGCCGCCGGCAGGGTGGAGGACGCGAGAGAAATGCTGGGCCGATTCGTGACGGCTCAAGCAGCAAAGTAAATACAGAAGCGGAAAGCAAAAAGAGGCACGGACGTTGCTCTCGACGCTCGCACAGGGCCCGTAACAACTCCCCACCCATGAGAGCAGCCGACAGCGCCGCTATGAATGAAGTCTTTACCCCGGTGTACGAGTGCCAATACATCACGAAGGAGTAAAGAAAATGAACAGAAATCTGAACGAGGCAATTTTCGACATCGCAAAGGTGGAAGCCATCATGTTTGCTTTCGAGAATACCTATCTGGAGCTGGATGTGGCGCCGGCTGACAGAGCGCGAGCCGACATGGCGACGGATGCCTTCTATGCCCTTTGGGACGCCATCAGGAAGGTGTCGGATGACATCGACCGTCTGGCTGGAGATTGCCGAGTGGTGGATGCCATCTACGCCGTCAATGACGTTCGGCGGCGTGTTGGCACCTTGAAAACCGAAGACTGAGTAGGAGAGAGGCCGGGGATTTCCCGGCCTCTTTGCTATTCTTGCCACAAAATATGTATAACATATTGACTTCGAGGTACAATGTGGTATAATATACTCAAAGAAATTAAAGGAGTGATTTCAGATGGCGAAAGTATCGACCAGCATTTCCATTGACGCCGACGTGAAAGCACAGGCTCAAGCTCTGTTCGCAGACTTCGGCCTCGACCTGTCCACCGCAATCAACATCTTCCTGCGGCAGTCGATCCGTGAGAATTGCATCCCGTTTTCCATCCAGCGCGAGGTTCCCAACGCGGACACCATTGCAGCTATGCGGGAAGCTGATGACATGGTGAACCACCCTGAGCAGTACGAGACCTTCCACAGCATGGAAGACCTGAAGAGGGCTTTGGAGGCATGAAGTACGATGTGAGGATGTCCACCCGCTTCAAGAAGGATATGAAGCTGGTGCAGAAACGTGGGTACGACCAGAGACTCATTTTCGAGGTGATCGAACTGCTTGCCAACGGCATGAAGCTCGACGAGAAGTACAAAGACCACCTCCTGACCGGCGATTACGGCGGTTTCCGTGAGTGCCATATCACGCCTGATTGGCTGCTGGTGTACCAGTACAGGGAGCAGGAGCTTTTGCTGCTGCTGTCCAGAACTGGAACCCACAGCGACCTGTTCTGAACTATGGAGCAGGCGGCGATGACGTACAAGGTGTATTCGGCAAGGCCCGAATACTCCGCCGAGGACGAGGTCTTCTTCGGACGGCTCCTCGGCATCAACGACTTAGTGAACTTCGAGTC
>DBFWRP010000400.1:0-3750 GCA_048222005.1 Muribaculaceae bacterium
CTCAAAACTCGTAAAATTATGTTAGGATTGATTTTAGCAGCAGAAGCCCTCGTAGGTCTTGGCGCATCGATTGGCGCAGGTATTGCAGCCATCGCTGCCGGTATCGGTATCGGTAAAATCGGATCGTCGGCCATGGAGGCCATCGCACGCCAGCCTGAGGCATCGGGCGATATCCGTTCGAGCATGATTGTGATTGCTGCCCTCGTGGAGGGTGTGGCTCTGTTCGCAGTCATAGTTTGCGTATTGGCTCTGTTCGTTTAATCCCGCACACCAAAAATTTCCATCCGGATCTGGTTCCGCCACATTGAGCAGTGGCGGAACCGGCATCACGGAGAGATGCCGAAGTCGGCTTAATTCTCCCTGTGCTTCCGGAAAGAACGTTGTCAGATGCGGCCATACATAGCCGGTGCGGTTACTTAATTTATTTTTGACTTCAGCAATTATTTATGGAACTGTTTAAAGTTGATTTTGGCTTGACTGTGTGGATGTTCGTCTCGTTCGTCATCCTTCTGTTCGTCCTGTGGAAATTCGCATGGCCCGTGATCCTTAAGGGGATGGATGGTCGTGCCGACCTTATTGACAAGGGTGTTGAATATGCCCAGAATGCCAAGGAGCAGCTCGACAATGCCCAGGTGGAGGCCCGCAAGTATGTGGACCAGGCACGCCATGAGCAGGCCGATATAATTGCCGAGGCCAATAAAATCAAATCCCAGATTATCGAGGAGGCGCGTGAAGACGCCAAGAAAGAAGCCCAGAAGGTGATTGATTCTGCAAAGCAGTCGATCGAGCAGAGCCGTAAAGAGGCAGAAAAAGGCCTGCGTGACCAGGTGAGCCGCTATGCACTTGAAATTGCGGCACAGGTTACCCGTGGCCAGCTTGAAAACGACAAGGCCCAGCAGAAGCTTGTCGATTCCCTGCTCGATGAGATGGAAACAAAGAACTGAAACCGCCATTAACCCCCAGTTACAGCAATGAACGAAGGCCTCATTCCCAGCCGTTATGCCAAAGCTCTCCTCAAATTCGCTATTGAGAAGAAAGCCGAGGCGCGGATGTATGAACTGATGAACCATCTGTCGACGAGTTTCGCCGCCTATCCCGAACTTGACACAACGATGGCAAATCCGTTCATATCGCCTGAAAAAAAGCAGCAGCTGCTTATGACCGCTGCCGGTGCTGATCCGGCCGACGAGGTCTTTTCGGATTTCCTGAAACTTCTGCGGCAGAACAACCGTCTGCCCATGGCACGTGGCATCGCCCTTGCATATGAGGAGGATTACCGCAAGCTCAACAACATCTACAAGGTGGAGGTGACAGCTGCGGCACCAATGCCTCAGGAGCAGGAGAAACGCCTCAAGCAGCTCATACTTACGCACCTGAAAGGGGGCTCTATGGAATATTCATTTAAAGTGGATCCCTCGCTCATCGGAGGTTTTTCAGTGAAAGTGGGGGCCGAACAGCTCGACGCCTCAGTGCGTAATGAACTCAAACAGCTGAAGCTCAAATTGCTTGGCTGAAGCAAAGTTCCGGTAACAACGGAACGCTGTGGGGAAGGAAACATCATAACGCCGCGCCACAGGCGCGTGCGGCAGCTAATTAAAGCAAACAACACTCTCTTTAACATTAACCATACAGAATGATTAATCCAAGCGAAATTTCAGAAGTTTTAAAGCAACAGCTTGAAAGCGTCAACCGCACCGTTGCTTTTGAGGAAGTGGGCACCGTGCTTGAAGTGGGCGACGGCGTGGCTCACGTCTATGGCCTCGACAACGTGTGTGCCAACGAGCTTGTGGAGTTTGAAAACGGCGTGAAAGGCGTGGCTCTTAACCTTGAGGAAAGCAACGTGGGCGTTATTCTGCTCAACGATGTGAACAAGGTGACAGAGAATATGACCGTACGCCGCACGGGCGAAATCGCTTCTATCCCTGTTGGCGAGGGAGTGTTCGGCCGTGTGATCAACATCCTCGGCGAGCCCGTCGACGGCCGCGGACCCATCGAAGGCGAGCGTCTGCTCATGCCGCTGGAGCGTAAGGCTCCCGGTGTGATTTTCCGTCAGCCTGTGAAACAGCCTCTCCAGACTGGTATCAAGGCTGTGGACTCGATGGTGCCTATCGGTCGCGGACAGCGTGAGCTTATCATCGGTGACCGTCAGATCGGCAAGACCGCCATCGCCATCGACACCATTATCAACCAGCGCAAGAACTACGAGGAGGGCAAGCCTGTGTATTGCATCTATGTTGCGATCGGCCAGAAAGCATCCTCGGTGGCTGCCATTGTGGAGACCCTCCGTCAGCATGGCGCCCTTGATTATACATGCGTTGTTGCGGCTACCGCATCAGATTCAGCCGCGATGCGCTACTATTCGCCGTTTGCCGGCGTGGCAATCGGTGAGTATATCCGCGACACCGGACGTGACGCCCTTATCGTTTACGACGACCTCTCGAAACAGGCGGTGGCCTATCGTGAGATTTCGCTGATTCTGAAACGCCCCTCCGGACGTGAGGCATATCCCGGCGATATCTTCTATCTGCATTCGCGTCTGCTTGAGCGTGCCGCCAAGATTATCGACAACCAGCAGGTGGCAGAGAGCATGAACGACCTCCCCGCCGTGTTGAAGCCGATCGTGAAGGGTGGAGGTTCGCTCACTGCGCTCCCCATCATCGAGACCCAGGCCGGCGACGTGTCGGCTTATATCCCGACCAACGTGATTTCGATTACCGACGGTCAGATTTATCTTGAGACCGCGCTCTTCAATCGTGGTATCCGTCCCGCCATCAACGTGGGTATCTCCGTGTCACGTGTGGGCGGTAACGCTCAGATCAAGTCAATGAAGAAGGTGGCAGGTACACTGAAAATCGACCAGGCTCAGTTCCGTGAGCTTGAATCGTTCACGAAGTTCGGCGGCGACATAGACCCTGTGACCGCACGTGTCATCGACCGTGGCCGCAAGAACGAGCGTCTGCTCATCCAGCCCCAGTATAAGCCGTGGGCTGTGGAGGATGAGGTTGCCGTGATCTACTGCGGTGTGAACGGTCTGCTCAGCAATGTGCCTGTGGACAAGGTGGCCGAATTTGAGGACGCCCTCATGCAGCTGCTCCATGCAAAATATCAGGCCGACGTGCTTGATGTGATCAAATCGGGCCAGCTCACCGACGACTGCACGGCCAAACTGACTCAGGCTGCCGCAGAAGTGGCCGCCCGCTACAATTAATCAGAAACACAACTAAGATTCAACCATCGATAAATGGCAACACTTAGAGAACTCAAAGGCCGGATCGGCTCTGTGGCATCGTCTGAAAAGATCACCGGTGCCATGAAGATGATTTCATCGGCCAAAATGCATAAAGCCGAAACGGCTCTGAAGCAGTTGCGCCCGTTCCGCAATCAGGTGGAGGCGGTGATTGCCAATCTGCTCAGCTCCGATGCGGTCTTTACCTCTCCGCTCATGACCCCGCGCCCGGTTGAGCGCGTGGCCGTGGTGGTGTGGGGCTCCGACGATGGCCTCTGTGGTGCCTACAATGTGAACATTTTCAAGCTTCTGCTGCAACATCTGACGCAACTTCGTCAGGAGGTCGGCACAGGCGTGAGGATATCGCTTATTCCTGTCGGCGGCAAGATTGCCAAGGCAGTGGCTAAACTCAAATTGCCCGGTGTTGATTTCGAATTGCCGGAAGGGGTGGATTCAAAGAGCGGCGATGCCGCGGTGCGCGATTTCACGTGGCTGCTCCGCGACAAGTTCCTCAATGGCACATA
>DBFWRP010000401.1:0-1987 GCA_048222005.1 Muribaculaceae bacterium
GCCGAAGGTGGATTCTCCGGCAGTGCGGGAGATGAAAAGCGAAGCGAAGAAGTTAACAAAAAGATAATAGGTATACCATGAAAAGCGAAATAGGAAAATATTTGCGTGGTGCTTGGTGGTGCTTGTGGGTGGCTGTCGTGCCGGTAGGGGCGCAACAGGTGCGTAAACTGTCGTTGACGGAAGCCATAGAAATAGCCAAACGGGATTCGTATGCGGCGCAAGTGGCCCGCTACAGTTTCTTAGGACAGTACTGGAACTACCGTTCTTACCGGGCGGAACTGCTGCCCTCGTTGAACCTTTCGGGCGGGGTGATGAACTTCGACCGCTCTATCGTGGAGGCTCGCGACCCGGACACGGGGCGTATCTCTTACGTGGACAACAACTCGCTTTCGAACGACCTGACTTTGTCCGTGGACCAGAACATCCCGTTTCTGGGCGGTACGCTGTCGTTGCAGTCGTCATTGTCGCGGCTGGACCAGTTCAACTACGATTTGCAGACGTACAACACGGTGCCTCTCATCCTGAATTATACGCAGCCCATCAGGGCTTACAATGCCCTGAAGTGGCGGAAGAAGACGGCGCCGCTGCAATACGAGAATGCGCAGAGGGCTTATCTGGAAACGATGCAGGACATCACCATCAACGTGACGAACCTGTTCTTTACGGTGCTTTCGGCACAGGAAAATTACCGCCAAAGCGTGGCGGACTATGAGGACCGGAAGCATCTTTTCGAGATTGCCAAGAAGAGGCTGGACTTGGGGACGACCACAAAAAGCGAGGTGTTGCAGATGGAACTTTCGTTGTTGAACGCCAAGATGAGTGTGAACAGCACGAGCCTCACGCTGAGGACCCAGTTGTTCAGCCTGTTTTCTTATTTGCGCATTGTGGACTACGGGGACATAGAACTGTTGCCGCCTTATTACATGCCGGACATCGAGATGAATGCCGAACAGGTGCTCGACAAGGCATGGACGGGGTCGTCGCATTCGATCGAACAACAGTTGAACCTGTTGGAGTCGCAGCGGGCGTTGGCCGAGGCGAAGGCCAACAGGGGCTTGCAGGTGGAGTTTCGCGGACGCGTGGGATTAAGCCAGTCGGCCAATGATTTTCCGGCAGCCTACCGCCGCCTGAAAGACTATGAGACGGTGGGGCTTACGATGACCATTCCGATTTACGACTGGGGCATGGGCCGGGGGAAGGTGCGCATGGCCAAGACGGACGTGGAAATCACCAAGACCCAGATAGAGCAGGCCAACATCGAATTTGCGCACGACGTGCGGACGAAGGTGATGCAGTTCAACAACCAGGCCGAACAGTGCAAGACTTCACTCCGGGCGCAGGACATAGCCGCCGAACGTTACGACATCATGAAGAAGCGGTTCGAGAACGGGTCGGTGACGGTGACGGAACTGAACACGGCACAAGAGGAGTTTGAAAGCGCGCAGCACCAGTACATCAGCCAACTGCAACAGTTCTGGACGGACTATTACGGCATACAGAAACTGACGCTGTACGACTTTATCCGCAAGGAGAACATCGGGGTGAACTTTAATGATTTGGTAAATTAACGACAGACAGATATGAAACGGATTACGGGAATAAGCCTCGTGGTGTGGGCCGTCTGGGGAGCCGTGTGCGGCTGCAAGGACACGGACGGGCAGCCGGAAGAAAAGGAACAGGCCATGGAGGGCGCGGTGCAGAAACTGAACGAGAATTATGTGGATACGATGATGTTGCACAAGGTGGTGTTCAACAAGCAAATCAAGTGCAACGGCAAGTTGAGGGCGGCGGCCAAAAGCGAACTGGCCATGCCGGCTACCGGACTGTTGCATGCCATTCATGTGAAGAACGGCTCTTTGGTGAAGAAGGGGGCGTTGCTGGCTTCGGTGGACGACCGTGACGCACGGCGGGAACTGGCCAAGGCCGAACAGGAGATGGAGAAGGCGGAAGTGGAACTGGTGGACAAACTTATCGGACAGGGATATGA
>DBFWRP010000402.1:0-8695 GCA_048222005.1 Muribaculaceae bacterium
CTGTCGGCTTACGGCGCCGGTGACGAGCCTGTGCAGAAGTTTGAACTTGATGTAAAGGATTTCTCGCAGCTCGTTGTGGATGACGGTCTGAACGTGGAGTATCACAGCAACGATGAAATGGCCGGCAAGGCCGTGTTCTCGGCGCCCAAAAGCATTGCCGACAAAATTCTGTTTGAGAACAACGGCAAGGGGAAACTGCTTATTCAGAAGTCATTCCATGAGGAAACCGAAATGGTGTCGGGACTCCCTACAATCGAGGTTTATTCGCGTTTCCTGAAAAGCATCACAAACAACGGCGACTCGACTGTGCGTGCTATCACGGTGCGCCCTACATTGGAAATGAACGCCACGGTGGTGGGTAACGGACGGCTCGTGGTGCGCGGCGTGGACTGTTCAAAGTTCAGCGGAAGCATCAAGACCGGGAACGGCACGCTGGTGGTGACAGGAAAAAGCTCCGAAGCTGTGTTGAGCAACACCGGCACAGGCGCCATACAGGCCGATAACCTGCAGGCCGGCAATGTGTCGTGCCGCTTTTTCGGCACCGGCACCACTGGATGCTGGGCTACCGGTACGCTGACTGTGAAAGGGGTTATGAAGGGTAAGCTTTATTACCGCGACACGCCCGAACGAATTCGTAACTTCTCGGTGGGTGTGAAGATTTATTCGCTCGAGGGCACGGAGTGGCTCGGTGAGAAGGAGGCTGATCCCGATGGCGATACCGGAGCTGAATCCGGCGAGCAATAAACCGTGAATGGGCTGGTGAGTGATTCAGGCGCATGAGCAGTCAGAACGAACCCTTGAAGACCCTGACGGCGCGGTCGGTGAAATGGAATCTCATCGACCGGCTGTCGTCGCAGGTGCTCTATGGCGTCACCGGCATCATTCTGGCCAGGCTGCTGTCGCAGGAGGATTTCGGGCTTGTGGGCGCCATCCTTGTGTTTCAGGCGTTCGCGTCGCTCATGGTCGACAGCGGCTTCTCGTATGCGCTGATCCAGCGCAAACATCCCACCAGGCTTGACTATTCCACGGTGCTGTGGTTCAACATGGCTGTGGCCGTGGCGCTTTATGCAGTGCTGTTTTTCTGTGCCCCGTACATTGCCGATTGCTTTCAGGGCGACAGACGTCTGGTGCCTCTGAGCCGTGTGATGTTCCTCTCGTTTATCCTCAATGCCTCGGCCATAGTGCAGACCAACCGCCTCATGAAGCGCATGGACGTGCGGATGGTGGCTGTGTCGAATGCTGCCGGACTGGTGGCAGGCGCCGTGGTGGGCATAACGTTGGCAGTGGCCGGAATGGGAGCATGGGCTATAGTCTGGCAGACCCTTGCGCTCAATGCCGTCAAGAGCGCCGTGCTGTGGTTCACTTCAGGATGGTTGCCGCTGTGGCGGTTCTCCATGCAGTCGCTGCGCAGTTTTTTCAGCGTGGGTTCGAGCATGATGGCATCCTCGTTTCTCAATGTCCTTTTCCAGAACATCTATACATTTTTCATAGGCAACCGGGCCGGACTGGTGCCGCTGGGCTATTACACACAGGCCGACAAATGGAGCAAAATGGGCATCACCTCCATCTCGCAGGTGCTCACATCCTCGTTCCTTCCGGCATTGTCGGCCGTTCAGGACGACGATGAGCGCTTTTCGCGTGCATCGCAGAAAATGAACCGCTTCACGGCCTATATCCTAATGCCTGCCATGGGGTTCCTGATCATAATGGCAACCCCGATATTCCACTGTCTGTTCGGCGACAAATGGGATGCGTCCATCCCTCTGTTCCAGCTGTTGCTTCTGCGCGGGGTGTTCACCGTTCTCACTGCGCTCTACAACAATTATCTTGTAGCCAAGGCCATGTCGAAGGCGGTGGTGGCGATGGAGGTGCTGCGCGATGGTGTGGCGTTGTTGCTGCTGGTGGCGTGTCTGCCTTTCATTGCCATGTCGCTCCCGGGCAACCCTGTCTACGGCATAGAGCTGCTGCTTTACGGACAGCTGCTGGCGTCGGTGGTGGCATGGGCTGTAATGACGGTGAAGGTGGCGCGTGTCACCGGGCGTTCTCTGCTGCGGTTCCTCTCCGATAATGTGCCCTATGTGGCCGAGACGGTTGTCATCGGAGCCGTGATGTGGGTGGAGAGCACCGTCATATCCGATTGCTGGCTTCTTCTGGCTGCGCAGGGCTGCACGGCTCTGCTGCTCTACATAGCTGTGAACCATCTGCTGAATTCCGTTATTCAGCGCGAGGTGTTCGCTTATGTGCGCGGACGTTCCACACTCTGAGCGGATATTGCCGGAAAAGTGCTAAATTTGCAGCCGGAATGAGAATGTTGAACAGGAATATAGCAACGCTGCTTATAGGTGTTTTCGCTTTCTTTTTTTGCGGGAACACGGTGTTCATACATTCACATGTGGTCAACGGCGCCCGCGTGGTGCATTCGCACCCGTTTTTACCGGGCGACCATCACGGCCATACACAGAATGCCCTGCATTTCATCGCGGCCTACAATCATACGGCCGTGGCGATGGAGCATGTGGCTGCATTTCATGTGCAGCGTCCGTTCCGTGCATTGCAGGGATTGGTGGAGCTGCAGCCTGTGCAGTCATGCCGGTCTGCGCATAAGGGGACCCCTTCCGGGCGCAGCCCCCCGTTCTGTTGATAATAAAGACAATTGTATTGTAAAGACCCCGGCGGGATGGCGCGCCACGCGTGAGGCGCTTCGCGCATTCACATCCGGGATTCTCTTATTATCAACTTAATTCCAATCAACAACACATGACAAGACATATTTTTATGTCGGCATTCACTGCAATGTCGGCACTTATGGCATATGCAGCTCCTGCAGGCGCCTCGGCCACGCCTTCGGATGCGAATATAACCGGACACGTGATTGACAGTTCCACAGGCGAGCATCTTGCTTACTGCACTGTAAGGATTGACGGCACCTCGATTGCCACGCTTACCGATGCTTCCGGACATTACACCATCCGCGACCTAAAGCCGGGAAGTTATGCGGTTGTGGCGTCGTTTGTGGGATATAAATCGTTGACACACAAGGTTGATGCCAAGCGCGATCATACCGTGGAGATTAATTTCGACCTTTCGCCCGACGCTTTCATGCTTGACCAGGTTGTGGTCACTGCGAGCAAGAGCGAACAGAAACGCCGCAACAGTCCGTCTCTTGTGAGTGTCGCCTCGGCCAAGCTGCTCGAACAGGTGAGCGCCTGTTCGCTGGCCGACGGTCTGAGCTTCCAGCCCGGTGTGCGTGTAGAGAACGATTGCCAGAACTGTGGTTTCACGCAGGTGCGCATCAACGGTCTCGACGGTCATTATTCGCAGCTTCTGATGAATTCACGTCCGGTGTTCTCGTCGCTTGCCGGAGTCTACGGACTTGAGCAGATTCCGGCCAACATGATTGACCGCGTGGAGGTGATGCGCGGCGGCGGTTCGGCCCTGTTCGGCTCCTCGGCCATCGGCGGCACAATCAACATCATAACCCGCGACCCGGTGGTGAATTATGCCGAAGCCGCCCACAGCCTCACATCGATAGGGGTGACCGGCAAACTCGACAACAACACCACGGTGAATGCATCGGTGGTGAACGGCAACAACCGGCTGGGGCTTTTTGTCTACGGGCAGAACCGCGTGCGCGACGGTTACGACCACGACGGCGACGGTTTCACCGAAATCGCGCAGCTGAAAACACAGACGCTTGGTGCGCGCGCGTTCATGCGGCCGTCCGACGACACACGCCTGACGCTGGAATATCACGGCACGCACGAGTACCGCAGGGGTGGCGACAATCTTGACCTGCAGGCACATCAGGCCATGGTGGCGGAGCAGGTGGACCACAATATTCATGGCGGCGAAGCTTCGTTCGACCTCTGGTCGCGCAGCCGTGCCGACCATCTCAATGTGTTCGCTGCACTGCAGAACACCAAGCGCCAAAGCTACTACGGCAGCGAGATGGACCCTAACGCCTACGGCACCACCCACGACCTTGTGATCAGTTCCGGTGCACAGTGGACCCATGCATTCAGCCGCCTGTGGTTCATGCCCTCCGAACTCATTGCCGGAGTGGAATATAATCATAACTATCTGCATGATGTCACCCTGAGCTATGACCACAATGTGGTGCAGCGCGTCAACATCTACAGCGGCTACCTGCAGAACGAATGGCGCGACGACCGTTGGGGCTTTCTCATCGGCTGCCGCATCGATAAAAATTCACTGATCCGCAATGCCATCCTGTCGCCGCGCGCCAACATCCGTTTCAATCCGTCGGATAATTTCAATTTCCGCCTGTCTTACTCCACGGGATTCCGCTCGCCACAGGCTTATGCCGAGGATTTCCATGTGGCAGTGGTCGGCGGTGAGCGTCTGGTCACCGTTCTGGCTCCGGGTCTGACACATGAGAAGAGCAACAGCTTCAGCGGTTCGGCCGACATGTATCACCGTTTCGGCAATGTTCAGACGAATCTTATGGTCGAAGGTTTCTACACCGACCTGCGCGATGTGTTCGCCCTGCGCAAGCTTGACGAACCCGACGATCAGGGCAATGCAGTGCTCGAACGTTACAATGGCTCGGGCGCCACGGTGTGGGGCGTGAACGTCGAGGCGAAAGCTTCGTTCCCCGCAATGGTCGACCTCCAGGCCGGCCTGACATGGCAGCGGAGCCGCTATAAAACTCCGGAATACTGGAGCGAGAACCCCGCGGTGGCTCCCGAAAAGCGTATGTTCCGCACCCCCGATCTTTACGGCTATCTGATGGTGAGCTACAACATCACTCGCAGTTTCCGCGTGTCGCTCAACGGCACCTACAGCGGTTCGATGCTCGTGCAGCACATGGAAGGCTCTGGCACACCGGTGGATGTGGCCGAGACAACGCCCGATTTCTTTGACCTCGGACTGAAGCTCAATTACGAGTTCAAAATCATGCACAGCGGATGCATCGACCTCGGCATCGGCATCTCCAATATTTTCAACAGCTATCAGAAACATTTCGACCAGGGGTATCTGCGTGATTCTGGTTACATCTACGGCCCGATGCTTCCGCGCAGTCTGTCGGCGTCCGTGCGGTTCCATATTTGATTTTTCCTGGGCAAACCGTGCGGATTTAGCGTAAATTGTGCTAAATTTGGATTTCAAACAAATAAGTAGCTGTAAAACATAAAAACAGCATGTCTCATGTCGGTAAATAAAGTGATACTTGTGGGAAATGTGGGGAGGAATCCGGAGATAAAATATGTCGGGAGCCGTCCGTATGCCACCTTCTCGCTTGCCACATCCGATCCGGCCTATACCACGGCACAGGGGGTGCAGGTGCCCGAACGCACCGAATGGCACAACATCGTGATGTGGGACCGCCATGCAGAGACTGCCGAACGCTACATCTCCAAAGGAACGAAGCTGTATCTCGAAGGGAAGTTGCGCACGCGGGCATGGCAGGATGCCAATGCCATAAAACGGTCGGTGACGGAGATTGTGGTCGACTCGTTCGACATCCTCTCGCGCCCGCAACAATGATGCAGCAGCCACCGCGCTGCCTGAATTGACAATAAAACCTATAAATTCACGATATGGAAAAAAGTAAAACCGCTATGCCGCCCGCACCCGAGGCGGAGGGATTCGCCAACGATGTGGATCCTGTGGAACTGCCCGAAAACGCGTTCCGCGAACTCGGCGCCGATGAGCAATACCGCCCGCTGATGCATCCGGCGCGCCAGTACCGTGAGGTTACGGTCTATTCGGTGCTGATGGGGCTGGTGCTCTGCATCATCTTCAGTGCCGCAGCCGCCTATCTCGGGCTCAAGGTCGGGCAGGTGTTCGAGGCCGCCATACCCATCTCTATCATTGCAGTGGGTCTGTCGAGCGCCCTGAACAAGAAGAATGCCCTCGGGCAGAATGTTATCATACAGAGCATCGGCGCATGCTCGGGCGTGATTGTGGCCGGAGCAATCTTCACACTCCCGGCTCTTTACATTCTCCAGGCAAAGTATCCTGAGATTTCTGTAAACTTCTTCCAGATATTCCTCAGCTCAATGCTCGGCGGTGTGCTCGGAATCCTGTTCTTCATCCCCTTCCGTAAATATTTCGTGAAGGATATGCACGGCAAATACCCCTTCCCGGAGGCTACCGCCACCACACAGGTGCTCGCAAGCGGACAGACAGCCGGAGCTGCCGGCGGCTCACAGGCCAAGACTCTCGTCATAGCTTCGCTGATCGGTGGTATCTACGACTATGTTGTGGAGATTTTTGGCTTCTGGGCCGGGACGCTCTCTACAACAGTTGGCAGCTGGGGTGAGGCCATTGCAGCCAAAACCAAACTTGTGCTGAGCTGCAACACCGGTGCTGCAGTGCTCGGATTGGGCTACATCATCGGCTTGCGTTACGCCTTCATCATCTGCGCCGGTTCGTTCTTTGTGTGGTGGGTGATTATCCCCCTGATGGGAACGTACGGCAATGCGGAGATAGCAGCCATGAGCGCGAATGAAATTTTCAGCAATTACGCCCGAATGATCGGTATCGGCGGTATCGCCATGGCCGGTGTGATCGGCATCGTCAAGTCCTGGCCCATCATACGTCAGGCAGTAGGGCTTGCCGGCCGTGAGTTCAAAGGCGGTGCGGCAGCTGCCGAACGTCCGCAGCGCTGGCAGTGGGACATCTCCATGAAGCACATCGTGTTCTTCATAGCTCTCGCCCTTGTGGCCGTGTTGCTGTTCTTCCGTTTCGGTGTGATCGACAGCTGGTGGCAGGCCATCATCGCATGGGTGGTGGTTACTCTTATCGCCTTCCTGTTCACCACAGTTGCGGCCAACGCCATCGCCATCGTGGGTTCAAATCCTGTTTCGGGCATGACCCTTATGACCCTTATCATCGCATCGGCCATCTTCGTGGCCATCGGCCTTAACGGAACTTCGGGCATTGTGGCCTCGATGGTTATCGGCGGCGTTGTCTGCACCGCACTCTCGATGGCAGGCGGCTTTGTCACCGACCTCAAGGTAGGTTACTGGCTCGGCTCGACCCCGCGCCGTCAGGAACAGTGGAAATTCCTCGGCACACTGGTGTCGGCAGCCACAGTCGGCGGTGTGATTCTGGTGCTCAACCAGGTGTACGGCTTCTCGGGTGAGAACGCTCTTGTTGCACCTCAGGCCAACGCTATGGCAAAAGTAATCGAACCGCTCATGATGGGTGGCGATACCCCCTGGATTCTTTACATGACCGGCGTTGTTCTCGCTCTGCTGCTCAACTGGCTCGGCGTTCCGGCTCTTGCCTTCTGTCTGGGCATGTTCATCCCCCTGTCGCTCAATACACCGCTCCTTGTAGGTGGTGCTGTGGCATGGTTCGTGGGTAACAGCTCGAAGGACAAGAAAGTGAACGAGGCACGTCGCGACCGTGGCACACTCATCTCCTCCGGCCTCATCGCCGGTGGCGCTCTGTTCGGTGTGTTTGCCGCCCTGACCCGCTTCTTCGGATATGAATATGTGTGTGGAGTGTCGGCCGGCATGCTGCAGGTCTATGGCCTCATCGCCTATGCGCTCCTCATCGCCTACCTCTGGTGGTCCTCACTCCGCGCCAAATAATCCCCTCGCCACCCTCCGGTAGCAACACTTTGCCACCAACAGGCTGCATTGTCTGCACCACATAAAACCATCAGGGCTGATTCTTCGCAAGTGAAGAATCAGCCCTGATTTTGTGTTTATTGGCAGATGCGTTCTGCGAGAGAATTCATGGCGAGGCAGCTTTGGCGGGATAACGGAGTGGAGAGGTCGGCGGAGATGATGAGCATGCGCCCGGCCTCACACAGGTTGAAGTCAGAGCCGGAGGGTTTGTAACGGGCATCCATTTGTTCGTTTATTATCATGATGAAACGGGCGCCGAGAGCTTCCGCTTCTGTACGGATTGCCTTTTCTGCGGGAGAAATAAATGGCGAAACAAGCACACCGTCATTGGCAGCCGTGTACAGCCATTGGGACTTCAACCGATGGTTTTCCTCCTCAGAGTAGTGCCTATGCACCAGCACTTGTTGTTTGAAAGGATACTCCAACAGTTGGAAATTGCCATAGGCATGATAGCTCTTACCTCCGATTTCGAGCGCGTTGACGCGTCTGAAATGTTCCGGGTATCGTTGCCTTACAGCCAGCCGACGAGGGTTGTCGCGGATATATTGGTATAAAGTTGCCAACTGGCCTTCGTGCATTAATATCCTGTCATGAAATCCCGGTTCAAATACATTCAAATCCGGCGATTGGTATTCTTCCCGTATTTTTCGGGTAATGGTTGCTTTGATGGCCTGAATAACATCACCGAGTGTCCGTCTCATAGGGCGGGTTACGAAAAGCAGCAGGTGGAAATGATCAGGCATAAGCCCGAATTCAAGTATCCGTATTTCAGGGTTGTGAGATGGAGTGTCCCTGATTGCGTCAATTATTATTTTGCCGGCGGCAGATGGGTCGATATATGCCCGGGTTAAATCTTCGGGGATGATGAGGTGGCCGAATGTGGGCGCTCCGGCATGCTTGTTGGCCGTTACCATATAGATGCACCGGGCGTGGTAATCGTGCCATGGTGCCCGGCGGCGCCCGTTAGGGATGGTGGCTTTCCAGTAGGGAGGCTTTGGAGAGGGAGTGGCCATTTTCGCGTGAGGTTAGGTTTGGGGCTGTTTGGTTGGGTTGGGTTGGTTAATGGCCGAGCTCGGCCATTAACCAACCCA
>DBFWRP010000403.1:0-1373 GCA_048222005.1 Muribaculaceae bacterium
GTCTTGACGGCCTGACCGTAACCGGTGTGTGGAACTCCGAACAAGCAAGGATTGAATTTTAAGTAAGGAGGTGAATTTTTATGGCAAACGTAAAACTGGGCACAAAAGCCGTTGGCAGCATTGTTAAAATCAAGGTCAACGGCGCGTCCAAAGATTTTATTGTTGTGCAGCAGGGTAATCCGAATACCAGCACCTATGATTCGAGTTGCGCCGGGACGTAGCTGCTGATGAAGGACATCTACACAACGTCTGTGTTCAACAACAATAACTCCTACAAGGGTTCCAGCATCGATACATACCTGAACGGAACATTCTACAACCTGATTGATACGGACATTCGCAACGTCATCAAATAGGTTAAGATTCCGTACTAGAACGGTGCCGGCAGCGGCGGAAGCCTTGCCACCGGCTCCATCGGCATGAGCACGAAAGTATTCCTGCTGTCTGGTTATGAGGTTGGCTTTACGACCAGAGACGACAGCTATTTCCCCGAGGATGGTGTTCGGCTGGCGTACTTCGACAACAGCTCTGACGGCATCAACAAGCGTGTCGCCTACAACGGCGGCAGCGCTGCCATTTGGTGGCTGCGCTCTTCGGACGTCAGCAATGGCACCAACATCTTTGGCGTTGACACCAATGGCTAGACCGGCAACTACTGGTACGGCTACTCCTACGGTGTTCGCCCCGCTTTTGTACTGCCCTCTTCACTCGCGGTCTCTGACGACGGCACGGTCGGTGTCAACACTGCACCTACCGTCAGCACGGACGGCGCAGCTCTTGGCGAGAAAAACACGGCCTTTGCATGGAAGTATACCGTCATCGATGCCGACGGCGACACCCTGACCGTCACCGAAAGACTTGACGGCAAGACCACTAAGACCCGCACCGGCGTTGCCAGCGGCACGGCCCTGACCTTTGAGCAGACCGCCGATGCTGCCGGATTCCAGCGCATCCTGAACGGCAACCACACCATGACGGTTGAGGTGAGCGACGGCAAGGGAACCACCAGCGCGTCCGCAACCTTCACCAAGGCCGTCCACGCCGCAAGTGTGACACTGGCCACCCCGCTGGCAGTGGATGGTGACATTACCGTTGCTGTCCTTCAGGTGACGGGTAGCATTCCCGATGATGCTGTGTTTAAGGCGGAGGTCACGAACAACGCCAACGACTCGTCTCCGGTCTGGCAGGATGCTACCACTGAGGTGAAGAAAGGCATGAACATCGTGTTCACCAACAAGACTGCTGCCAATGGTTCAGCATTCAATTTCCGCATCAGCGTTGCCCGTGGTGCATCCGGTACCGGCGGTCATATCGAAGCCATCAGCGGCGCATTCCAGTAAGGAGGGGAGCACCATGATTCAGTGGAAGAAAGA
>DBFWRP010000404.1:0-10543 GCA_048222005.1 Muribaculaceae bacterium
GAATTGGAAAAAGCATGTTGCTCTGCAACCGCACAAACGCACTACAGACCAACCTGAATCAACCCGAAATAACACATTAACCAATCTTTAACTTATGGCTAAAATCCACGGTGCCGTCACCATTGAACAGGAGCGTTGCAAGGGCTGCAACCTCTGTGTGGTGGCGTGTCCCTGCAATGTTCTTGCGCTACAGCCCAAAGAGGTAAACGACCGCGGCTATCACTTCGCATATCCCGCCACCCCCGATGCATGCATCGGCTGCGCGGCATGCGCGTTAGTCTGCCCCGATGCATGCATCGAAGTGTACAAGGTGGTAGAGAAGTAACCGCCTGCACCAATCTTAACCCAATTATTCCACCGACTAACAATCCTCAAGGATGAAACAAGAAATAAAACTGATGAAAGGCAATGAGGCCATAGCCCATGCCGCCATCCGGTACGGAGCCGACGGATATTTCGGCTACCCTATCACCCCCCAGAGCGAAGTGCTCGAAACCCTCGAGGCTCTCATGCCGTGGGAAACCACCGGCATGACAGTGCTGCAGGCCGAAAGCGAAGTGGCATCAATCAACATGGTCTACGGCGGCGCGGCATCCGGCAAAGCCGTGATGACCTCCTCGTCGTCGCCAGGTGTCAGCCTCATGCAGGAGGGCATATCCTATCTGGCAGCATCCGAACTGCCTGCCCTGATAGTCAACGTGATGCGCGGAGGCCCCGGCCTCGGCACCATCCACCCCTCGCAGGCCGACTATTTCCAGGCCACCAAAGGCGGCGGACACGGCGACTACCACCTCATTGTGCTCGCACCCTCCACAGTGCAGGAGATGGCCGACTTTGTGGGCCTCGGTTTCGACCTCGCATTCAAATACCGCACACCTGCCATGATTCTCGCCGACGGTGTCGTTGGCCAGATGATGGAGAAAGTGGTGCTCCCCCCGCAGCGCGAGCGCCGCACCGACGAGCAGATACGCCGCGAATGCCCCTGGGCCGTCACTGGCCGCACAGGCGGACGTCCGCGCAACGTGGTGACATCGCTCGAACTCGACTCCGCCGTGATGGAGAAGAACAACGAACGCTTCCAGCGCACCTATCAGGAAATCGAGAAAAACGAAGTGCGTTATGAGGAAAAATACACCGAGGATGCCGAATATCTCATCGTGGCATTCGGTTCCATAGCACGTATATGCCTCAAAGCCATCGAAGAAGCACGGAAGGCCGGCATAAAGGTGGGCCTCATTCGCCCCATCACACTGTGGCCCTTCCCTTACGACGCCATCCGACAGACAGCCAAACACGTGAAAGGCATACTTTGCGTAGAGCTCAACGCCGGCCAGATGATCGAGGACGTGCGCCTTGCCGTCAGCGATTCCGTGCCAGTGCGTCACTTCGGCCGCCTGGGCGGCATCGTGCCTAACCCGCAGGAAGTTCTCAACGCTCTTGAGAGCGATTTCATCAACAACCGTAAAGACTGATCCGCCATGACACGTGAAGATATAATCAAAGAGGAAAACAAAGTTTATTCCCGTCCTAAACTCCTCAACAAAAATGTGATGCACTACTGCCCGGGCTGCAGCCACGGAGTGGTGCACAAGCTGGTGGCTGAAGTAATCGACGAACTTGGCCTTGAGGAAGACGCCATAGGCATCGCTCCCGTAGGCTGCGCCGTGTTCGCCTACAACTACATAGATTGCGACTGGGTGGAAGCCGCCCACGGACGCGCCCCGGCCCTGGCCACAGCCGTGAGCCGCCTGAACCCCTCGAAAGTGGTGTTCACCTATCAGGGCGACGGCGACCTTGCCGCCATCGGCAGCGCCGAGACAATACACGCCTGCACACGCGGCGAAAACATCGTGATAATCATGATCAACAACGGCATCTACGGCATGACCGGCGGACAGATGTCGCCCTGCACGCTTGAAGGAGCAAAAACCGCGACAACACCCTACGGACGCCGCCACGACCTCAACGGATTCCCCCTGCGTGTGGCCAACGTGGTGAGCCTGCTCGACGGCACCTGCTACGTGACCCGACAGGCCGTACACACCCCCGCTGCCGTGCGCAAGGCCAAGGCTGCCCTGAAAAAAGCCTTCCTCAACGCCAAGGCAAAGAAAGGCACATCGTTTGTGGAAATCGTGAGCACATGCTCGTCGGGATGGAAGATGACACCCGAGAAAGCAAACAAATGGATGGTGGAAAACATGTTCGCACACTACCCTCTGGGCGATGTGAAGGACACGGCCGCCGATGCTCCCAAAGAGTGAGCAGCTCATCATCCGCAACACACACAAACTCATTCACCACCAGCGAAATTCAAACAGAAAAAGCAATGAAAGACGAAATAATCATAGCAGGCTTCGGCGGACAGGGTGTGCTCTCGATGGGTAAAATCCTGGCATACGCAGCTCTGGAAAACGACATGGAAGTGACCTGGATGCCATCCTACGGTCCCGAACAGCGCGGAGGCACAGCCAACGTGACTGTTATTCTGAGCGACGAGCCCATCTCATCGCCCGTGCTCGACACTTTCGACACGGCCGTTATTCTCAACCAGCAGAGTCTCGACAAATTCGAATCGAAAGTGAAACCCGGCGGCGTGCTCATCTACGACCCCTATGGCATTCACCGCGCACCCACCCGCACCGACATCACCATCGTGCCCGTGGACGCAATGGAAGCCACCATCCGCATGGGTCAGGCAAAGAGCTACAACATGATACTGCTCGGCGCCCTGCTGCAGATGCGCCCCGACGTGCCGGTTGAAGCCGTGGTACGCGGCCTTAAAAAGGCTCTCCCCGAACGCCACCACCACCTCATCCCCGCCAACGAGGCCGCCATCCGCGAAGGGATGAAACTCGCCGAAAAATAACGCGTGACTCGCCGGGAAACAAGGATTGACCGGCAATGAGAAACAACGGTGTGTCAGGATTACCGCTTCCCGGCACACCGTTTTTTTACAGGCCTCCGGAAACGCCGATGCACTTAAATAATTCCATATGCGTTTTTTTTCTTACATTTGCGCTCTGAAACATAAGCTCACGCACCCCACACTTCCATCATGAAGGAATTTCTGCTGATATTGCGGCGTTTCGTGCCGCCCTACAAGAAATACGTGGCATTGAATGTACTGTGCAACATTCTGTCGGCCATACTCACACTGTTTTCGTTCGCCCTGATTATCCCCATCCTCGAAATGCTCTTCAAGGTAAGAGAGGATGTCTACCAACTCATGCACATGGGTCAGGCATCGCTGAAAGATGTGGCAATCAACAATTTCTATTACTACACTCAGGAAGCCATCAACAACTACGGACCCCAGACCACTCTGGCCGCGCTGGCCGCAATGCTGGTGGTGATGACCGGACTGAAAACGGGCGTATCCTACCTCTGCTCCTATTTCATAATCCCCATGCGCAACGGCATAGTGCGCGACATACGCAACTATGTGTTCAACAAGATGATTTCTCTCCCCATCTCGTTCTTCACATCCGCACGCAAAGGCGACGTGATGGCACGCATGAGCGGCGACGTGGCCGAAATTGAGAACTCCATAATGCAGAGCCTCGACATGATGTTCAAAAATCCCATCATGATCATTGCCTGCCTTGCCACCATGTTCGCCATCTCATGGCAGCTCACCGTGTTCGTGCTGATTCTGCTCCCCATGGCCGGCTTCATCATGGGCCGCGTGGGCAAATCGCTCAAACGCAAATCGCTCGACCAGCAGAACCAGTGGGGAGTGCTCATGAGCAACATCGAGGAATGCCTCGGCGGCCTGCGCATCATCAAGGCATTCAACGCCGAGGAAAAGGTTAAAGACCGCTTCCACCGCGAGAACCAGACGTTCTACCGGCTTTCCAACCGCATTGCGCGCCGCCAGTCGCTCGCCCACCCCATGAGCGAATTTTTAGGCACAATGGCCATCGCTATCGTGCTATGGTTCGGCGGATCGCTCATTCTTGGCGGCAACTCCACACTCAACGCCTCCGAGTTCATCTACTATATGGTGATTTTCTACACCATCATAAATCCTGCCAAGGATCTGAGCAAGGCCATGTACTCCATACAGAAAGGTCTCGCATCAATGGAACGCGTCGACAAGATTCTCGGCGCAGAAAATCCCATCCGCGACCCGGAGAAACCCAAGACCATCACCACTCTCAAAGGCTCCATCAGCTACGACAACATCACCTTCGCATACGGCGACAACGAGGTGCTCCACAACGTCAGTCTCGAAATCCCAGCCGGCTCCACTGTGGCTCTGGTGGGCCAGTCCGGCTCCGGAAAATCCACCATGGCCGACCTGTTGCCACGCTTCTACGATGTGAATGCCGGCTCCATAAAAGTGGACGGCACCGACATACGCGACATGCGCGTGCACGACCTCCGCTCGTTCATGGGCAACGTGAATCAGGAGGCCATCCTGTTCAACGACACATTCTACAACAACATCACCTTCGGCGTGGAACATGCCACACGCGAACAGGTGGAGCAGGCCGCCCGCGTGGCCAACGCGCACGAATTCATCATGGCTTCAGAGAACGGCTATGACACCAACATCGGCGACCGGGGCTGCCGCCTCTCGGGCGGACAGCGCCAGCGCATATCCATAGCACGCGCCATCCTGAAGAACCCGCCCCTGCTCATCCTCGACGAGGCCACCTCGGCTCTCGACACCGAAAGCGAGCAGCTCGTCCAGCAGGCTCTCGACCGCCTCATGAAAGGCCGTACCACCCTGGTTATCGCCCACCGCCTCTCCACCATCAAAAATGCCGACCTCATCTGCGTGCTTCACGAAGGCCGCATCGTTGAGAAAGGCACACATCAGGAGCTTATAGAGCTTAACGGCTACTACAAGCACCTTGTGGATATGCAGAAATTCTGATTCTTATACACTTCCATTTCAGCGCAGCGCCGACATCGCGTCGAGCATACGCTGCAGTTCGGCACGCACGTTGCGCAGCCGCTCCACTGCCTCGGCCTTTTTCGACACCCCGCTGCGGTTGTTGCGTATCTGCTCCTCGGCTGCCTCAAGGTGCAGCCCGCGGTCCTTCACAAGATAGGTGACCATGCGCAGATGCTCTATGTCCGATGGGGTGTAAAGCCTTATCCCTTTGCCGTTGCGGCGGGGCTTTATTATTGTGAAGCGGCTCTCCCAGAAACGCAATGTGGAGGCCGGTATGCCGAGAATTTCGGCTACTTCCCGAATTTTATAATATTTCTTGTCAAGATTGTCTGTACTAAGCATTTGCCGGATATTTAACAGCCCGTGCGAAATGGATTGCCGCAACGGGAACGCGCCGTTTGCAAAAGTAGTGAAAAAATCGTAATTTTGCACCCTTGAATAAAAACAAAACCGACAAACAAAACTTCACTACATAAATGAGCACCAAGCCACTCACTGCCAAGGAGACACGCGAGGCCTTCAAGCAGTTTTTCAAAAGCAAAGGGCATCAGATTGTGCCCTCCGCACCCATGGTAATCAAGGATGACCCCACCCTTATGTTTACCAACGCGGGCATGAACCAGTTCAAGGATATCATTCTGGGCAACAAGTCGCCCAAATGGACACGTGTCACCGACAGCCAGAAGTGCCTGCGTGTAAGCGGCAAGCACAACGACCTGGAGGAAGTGGGTCTGGACACCTACCACCACACCATGTTCGAAATGCTCGGCAACTGGAGTTTCGGCGACTATTTCAAGAAAGAAGCAATTGAATGGGCATGGGAATTCCTGGTTGACGTGCTCGGCCTCGACCCCGCCGACCTCTATGCCACAGTGTTCGAAGGTTCGCCTGCCGAAGGCCTGTCGCGCGACGACGAAGCCGCATCCTACTGGGAACAGCATCTCCCCGCAAGCCACATCATCAACGGCAACAAGCACGACAACTTCTGGGAGATGGGCGACACAGGTCCCTGCGGCCCCTGCTCTGAAATCCACATCGACCTCCGCAGCCCCGAGGAGAAAGCAAAGACCCCCGGAGCGGAACTGGTCAACAAGGATCACCCCCAGGTGATCGAGATATGGAACCTCGTGTTCATGCAGTTCAACCGCAAGGCCGACCAGAGCCTTGAGCCGCTCCCTGCCAAAGTGATTGACACCGGCATGGGCTTCGAACGTCTCTGCATGGCACTCCAGGGGAAACAGTCGAACTACGATACCGATGTGTTCACCCCCATGATCAACCGTATCGCCGCACTCTCCGGCAAGACTTACGGCGAGGACCACATGACCGACGTGGCCATGCGCGTAATCGCCGACCACATCCGCACCATCGCCTTCTCCATAGCCGACTCACAGCTGCCGGGCAACGCCAAGGCCGGATATGTGATCCGCCGCATCCTGCGCCGCGCCGTGCGCTACGCCTACACATTCCTGGGCCAGCGCGAGGCATTCCTCTACAAACTCATCGACACCCTCATCGACTCGATGGGCGAGGCATATCCCGAAATCAAGCAGCAGCGCGAGCTGATAATGAAAGTGACAAAGGAGGAGGAGGACTCTTTCCTGCGCACCCTTGAGAACGGTATCCGCATGCTTGAAACAGCCATAGCCAACGCGCGCAAGGATGGCAAGACCGAAATCTCCGGAACCGAAGCGTTCGTGCTTTACGACACCTACGGCTTCCCCCTCGATCTCACCGAACTGATTCTAAAAGAGAACGGCATGACACTCGACCAGGCCGGATTCGACAAGGAGATGGCAGCACAGAAAGCGCGCGCACGCAACGCCGCTGCCGTTGAAGCCACCGACTGGATCACCGTAAACGAAGGAGAACAGGAATTCGTGGGCTATGACAAACTGTCGACCCCCGCACGCATTCTCCGTTACCGCCAGGTGAAACAGAAAAGCAAGGAATATTATCAGATAATCCTCTCGGCCACACCTTTCTATGCCGAAATGGGCGGACAGGTGGGCGACAGCGGAACACTCACCTCCGCCGACGGCGAGACCATCGAGGTGTTCGACACCAAACGCGAAAACGGCATCGGTGTGCAGCTCACACACAAGCTCCCCGCCAACATCGAAGGTGAATTTACAGCAACGGTCAACGAGGCCGCGCGCCGCGCCACATCGTGCAACCACACCGCCACCCACCTCCTCCACGAAGCCCTGCGCGAAGTGCTCGGCACACATGTGGAGCAGAAAGGCTCGTTTGTGTCTCCCGACCTGCTCCGCTTCGACTTCTCGCATTTCCAGAAAGTCACCCCCGAGGAGCTGCGCAAGGTGGAACACATCGCCAACCGTAAGGTACGCGAGGCCATTGCCCGCGATGAGCACCGCAACGTGCCCATCGACGAGGCCCGTGCCATGGGTGCCATGGCCCTGTTCGGCGAAAAATATGGCGACGAAGTGCGCGTGATCCGCTACGGCTCCTCAATAGAGCTGTGCGGCGGCACACACGTCGACAACACCGGCAACATCGGAATGATCAAAATCGTATCCGAGAGCAGCATCGCGGCCGGCATACGCCGTATCGAAGCCATCACCGGCGAGAACGTGGAGAATGCCTTTGACAAACTCGACGATACACTCCACGGCATCGGCGCACTCCTTAACAACGCTCCTGACGTGGTCGGCGCACTCAAGAAAGCCATCGAAGAAAATGCCGAACTGCGCAAGGAAGCCGAGGAACACATCAAGGAACGTGTGGCAGAACTGGCAAAGACTCTGCTCAACAACGCCGAGACCATCAACGGCACAAAGGTCATCCTGATAACAGGACAGCGCATCCCCGACGTGGTGAAGAACGTGGCATTCGCCGTACGCAACCTCTCGCCCGAGGCCACCGCATTCCTCGGTGCCACCACCGACATGGCTGGCAAACCGCTGCTCACCGTAATGCTCACCAACGACCTTGTGGAACACGGACTCAACGCCTCCGTAATGGTTCGCGAAGCCGCCAAAGCCATCAAGGGTGGTGGCGGAGGCCAGCCCGGATTCGCTCAGGCTGGCGGCAAGGACGGCAACAGCATCGACGCGGCTGCAGCCATGCTCAAAGCCAATTTCTAAACTACTACAGTTCTCAGAAGTATAGCACAACTAAAATTCTTCAAACGTAGGGACGCACGGGCCGTGCGTCCCTACGTTGGGGAGTAGTTGCGACACCCATATGGGCATCGCAACACCCACGTGAAAGTCCACTCTAATATCCTACCACTATGAAAAAAGTAGCGTTAATAACCGGTGTAACCGGACAGGACGGTTCATATCTGGCCGAATTCCTGTTGGAAAAAGGCTATGACGTGCACGGAGTGATCCGTCGCTCGTCGGTCGACTTCCGCGAACGCATAGCACACCTTGAAGGGAAATCCGACTTTCATCTGCATTACGCCGACATGGGCGACTCCATGAGCATCATGCAGGTAATCGGCAAAGTACGTCCCGACGAAATCTACAATCTGGCAGCACAGAGCCACGTACAGGTAAGCTTCGACGCACCCGAATACACCGCAAACGTGGTGGCCACCGGAGTGCTCCGCGTACTTGAGGCCGTGCGTCAATGCGGCCTGACCGACAAATGCCGCATCTATCAGGCATCCACATCCGAGCTCTACGGCAAAGTGGAGGAGATTCCGCAGAACGAGAACACCCCCTTCCATCCCTACAGCCCATATGCCGTGGCCAAGCTCTACGGCTATTGGATTGTAAAGGAGTACCGCGAGGCCTACAACATGTTCTGCTGCTCGGGCATCCTGTTCAACCACGAGAGCGAGCGACGCGGAGAAACGTTCGTGACACGCAAGATCACCCTCGCCGCCGCACGTATCGCTCAGGGCAAACAGGAGAAGCTACAGCTCGGCAACCTCTCGTCGCTGCGCGACTGGGGATATGCCCCCGAGTATGTGGAATGCATGTGGCTCATCCTGCAGAACGACAAGCCCGACGACTTCGTAATTGCCACCGGCGTGCAGCACACGGTGCGCGAATTCGCCACACTGGCATTCAAGAATGTCGGCATCGACCTCCGCTGGGAAGGTGAAGGCATCGACGAGAAAGGCATCGACACCGCCACCGGAAAGGTGCTGGTCGAGGTGTCGCCCGACTTCTACCGCCCCACCGACGTGGTCAACCTCCTCGGCGATCCCACCAAGGCCCGCACGCAGCTCGGATGGAACCCATCGAAAACATCGTTCGAGCAGCTCGTTAAAATAATGACAGATTCCGACATGGCAAAAGTGGCGGTGGAACGCGCCGGCGACCACGTGCGCACCAATCTTGCCGAATATCTTGAGAAAGGGATTGTGAAATGATGCAGAAAGATTCAAAGATATACGTGGCCGGACACCGCGGAATGGTGGGGAGCGCCATCATACGCGAACTCCGGCGTCAGGGCTACAACAACATCATCACCCGCACCCACAGCGAACTGAACCTGTGCCGGCAGGAGGATGTGGAGCGTTTTTTCGCCGAGGAGAAGCCCGAATATGTGTTTCTTGCGGCTGCCAAGGTAGGCGGCATCGTGGCCAACTCCGAGGCGCTTGCCGACTTCATGTACGACAACATGATGCTCGAGATGAACGTGATTCACGCCGCATGGCAGAACGGATGCAAAAAGCTGGAATTTCTCGGCTCAAGCTGCATCTATCCGCGCCTTGCGCCCCAGCCCATGCAGGAAAGCTGTCTGCTCACATCTTCGCTGGAACAGACCAACGAGGCCTATGCCCTCGCCAAAATCTCAGGGCTGAAATACTGCGAATATCTCAACCGCCAGTACGGCACGGACTACATCAGCGTGATGCCGACCAACCTCTACGGACCCAACGACAACTACCACCCCACCCATTCGCATGTAGTGCCGGCCTTGATCCGCCGCTTTCACGAGGCAAAAACCGAAGGACGCAACGAAGTGACATGCTGGGGCGACGGCAGCCCGCTGCGCGAATTCCTGTATGTCGACGACCTGGCCAACCTCTGCGTGTTCCTTATGAACCATTATTCCGGCAACGAGACGGTGAATGCCGGAACCGGCAAGGAACTCACCATAAAGGAACTCACCGAAATGGTGGCCGAGGTGGTGGGCTTCACCGGACAAATCCTTTGGGACACATCCAAACCAAACGGCACTCCCCGCAAGCTGCTTGACGTATCCAAAAGCCGCAAGCTCGGCTGGACCTACTCCACCGAACTGCGCGACGGCCTCAAACTGGCCTACGACGATTTCCTCAACAACACCATGCGTGCCGAACGCTGACCTTTTGTTTTTATCTGACACATGACTTTGAAATACACATTCAACATCCTCACCGCCATCTGCCTGTGCTGCGGATTCGCCGGCTGCTCCGACAGTAAGCCGGACGAGCCTACGCCCCCTGAACCGCCAACGGCCACAGGCAAGCGCACCGTGATGGTCTACATGTCGGCCCACAACAACCTGGGCTACACCTCATACCACTACGACACCGACGACCTCGAAGAGATGAAAACCGCAGCAGCCAACGGGCTGCTCGGGGCCAACAGGCTGCTTGTGTTCCATTATCCCTGGAACGGCACCCCCGCGCTCAAGGAAATCACACCGGAAGGAATCTCAATCCTGAAGGAATAT
>DBFWRP010000405.1:0-1305 GCA_048222005.1 Muribaculaceae bacterium
AGCTGCCGCATTCAGCGCGGACGGCACATCGGTATAATAGGTTTCGCCGATGCCAGCCGCGAACTGTGTCCCGCAGACCGTGCACTTGCCGTCTTTACCGATGGTGCTCGCGCCCTCGGCGTTCGTGTGGGTGCAGGAAAAGCCGCAGGCGCACTTGCTGTTCACCATGGTGTGAGTGTGTTCCTTGACGGTTACGTCGGCCAGCTCCGTTGCATTGCCGTCCTGCACGTCGCCGCCCTTGTAGAAAGCGTGCACCTTCTGCGTATCCAACAGGGACATGAGCGGCTGCAACTCTTCTGCGATTTCGCTCTTAATGCTTTTGAACGTGCCGCCGCTGATGGCGATGGTTCCATTGCGCGTGAACTGCACCTCGCCAAACGTGCCGTCCGTAATTTTCAGCGTAGCGCCGGAATCGACAACCCATTCACCCGCGTGATTGGAACCGCCGTTGACGGTGACGGAAGCACCCTCCAATACGGTGAGGCCATACACCGTGCCGTTGCTGACGGTCACAGAGCCACTGTTCGCGTCGCAGAGAAGTCCCACGCATCCTGAACCGCCAATCTCGCCGCTCCGGATGTCCAGTGCGCCGGCCATGAACATGAGATTTGAAATTCTGCCGTACGCGGCCTCGCCTGTAACAGTCAGGTTGCCTGTCGCGAGAGTTTCTTTTTTCTGCGTTTCCTCGTTAGTCTCTGAGAATCCAACCTCGAGGTAGTCGACCGTCTTGTGGTTCAGATCGAGCGTCAAGGTTTTGGTGACAACGGGTACGATGGAAGCATACTGTTCGAACGTAAAATCTTCACCGAGCGCATTGAGGGCGTCTGCATCCGTCACATGGTTGGCCAGCAGCTTGACGGTGTCGCCGTCCCGTGCCGCATTCAGCGCCGCCGGGAGGGATTCGTATGTGCCGCCATCCGTGCCGTCCGCTCTTGTTACCGAAGCGGCCTCAACGACAGGCTCGTTGACCGTGAGTTCCACGGTTGCTGACCTTTCCTCTTTGTAGTTCTTGGTCTCGCCGGTCTTGGCATAGACGTAATATGTGCCGGGTTCGCTGATTGCAGTGTTCTCGTCGATCTTGGGAACTGCCTCACTGCCTTCAAACTCCAAATATCCAGAATTGATCGGCGCATAGTAATATGTCACCTCGGCGTCTTCCGGAGCACCCTCGACAGACAGAAGCGGAAGAAGCTTTTCGCCCACCGTGCAGGTCGTCTTGGAAAGAGATACGGTCAAGTTAGGATAGGCCTTGTTGATGTTGCCGCCGATCTCAAATTTTTCTTCGCCCGCCTTGAGCTTGTACTT
>DBFWRP010000406.1:0-16149 GCA_048222005.1 Muribaculaceae bacterium
GCAAACGTGTGCGCTATTTAGCTTTTTTTTGCTATCCGGGGCAATATCGGGTGCGTGTTGTCCGTTGTGTGGCGCATCGGCCCATAGAAGCCGAGTTATGAACGGAATGAAAACAAAATTTTAACTCTTGCAAAATAAACCTGTCGGGAGGAGCGTTATATAAATGTGATTTAAAAGATGTTCCGGTTGTGAAAACATCCGGAAATACTCCCTCTCCGGTTGCTGATGAGACCGGTGGGGATTGAACAAAATTCATCACCGAACAATTATAAACTATACGGCGCGATCTTGGCCGAAAGCCTGATAGTCTGCCGTAAAAAAGGTGTATATCGCCATCCTGCATTGCCTATGAATAATGACTCTACTCCATTGAAAACATCTGAACTCTCCGAATCACGCCGGCGTTCGCAGTCCGGCCGCAATCCAGCCCCACGTAAATCGACGATTGAGTTCATCCGTCAGTTCGCCCGCGCATACTCATGCGCTCCTGCCCTGCCGGTGGCTTTGGGCGGCTTCATGGCCAACTGAATTGACAAGTGCCAACGAACCTTATAGTATATTTAATCATATAACCATATCATGAAAGGAGATAGGGTTACTAAAACGTTGTGCCTTGGGATTGCTCATTTTATTGATAAGAACGGCTATCAGGCACAGGTTTATGGCAGGCATGGTGAACGGATAAGGTATCTGGTGACGGATGTAACCGGACAGACTGAGCATTTCCGGCTCAAATATGATGCCGATGTGAAGATTGTGCCGGAAAACAAGTTGGGCCGGCTATGGCATACCCTTGTCGAATTGCTGACTTACCGCCCGCACAATGTTGAGCTTTATCTGACGGGCTACATGGCACTGCCGTATGCACTCCTTGCAAAAATCACGGGGAGAAATCTGATTGTGATACTTAGGGCTTGGAATTCAAGTCACACAGGACTACGTGGTACTACGCTTTGGTGCTGAAAATGTCAGATTTGATCATAGCTAAGGAATTTTATCTGAATGAGGGTGCCATCAGGCTTAAACTTGGATACAAAACTCACATGTTGCACAATTGTGTGCCTGATGTTTCGGGAGGTATCTCTCCATATGCCGGCAGGACGATAGATTTGTTGTTTCTGAACACACCGCGCAGGATGCGCCACGTGCTTTTTCTGGTCGATGTGGTCGCAAAGCTTCTGGAAAGGAATCCCGGCTTGAAAGTGACGATTGCAGGTTTTGGTGTGCTGGATGAGAAATATAATTCGATTGAGCTTGACTATCAGCGTGAAGTGCTGCATAAGATTGAGGCACTTGGCCTGAAGGATAAAATTGAACTTAAAGGGTTCGTGCGGAATGCTCCGGAGCTGATGTCGGCAAGTAAGGTGTTTATTCTGCCAGCAGATGTGATTTATTGCAATTATGCTTTGCTTGAGGCCATGTCGTGCGGATGTGTCCCGGTTGTGGCTGATGGCGAGGGCGCACGCCTTGTGGTGGAAGATGGAGTGGGTGGATTTGTCAGGCCTCTGTCTGTGCCTGCGTTTGTCGATGCTGTTGAAAGCGCCTTGCACCCGGAAATGTGGGAACGTTATTCCCAAAATGCCAGAAGGAAAATAGACGAGGAATATTCCATTGAGTCATGGTATGCCGGTATCAGCAGCATACGTAATCAAATATAGGATATCAAGTGAAATGTCTGGTGAAGTCGGGAAGATGAACCGATTTGACATTTCTGTTATTGTTCCGTGCTTTAAACCCGAAGCGCGGTTTCTGCGTCAGTGTCTGCATTCTCTGTACGGGCAGACTTTGCCGCATTCACGCTATGAGGTTATTCTGATACTGAACGGTTGCGGTGAGCCATGGCTTGCTGTAGCAAATGATATGATCGGAGCATTTGCGCCGGATTTCAACATAACTTTGCTGCATACCATGGAGCGTGGAGTCAGTAATGCGAGAAACCTCGGGCTTGATGCAGCCCGAGGAGAGTATATTGCCTTCGTTGATTATGATGACTATGTGTCAGGGCCCTATCTTGAATCGCTCCTAAGAGTTGCTTCTCCGACTGTGGTGGCCCTTAGCGATGCTTTTCCGTTTCACGACGGTTGTGCCGGCGTGATGGATGATTGCGAGGCTCAATGTCATAAAGCCTGGTCTCAATACAGAGATGCCGTGTCGCCGTCGTTGTACGCTGTGCGGCGTCTGTTTAATGGGCCGTATATGAAACTTGTTCACAGATCAATTATAGGTCCGACGCGTAACGACCCGTCATTCCCAAGTTGTGAGGATGTGGTCTTTATGTTCGAGATTTCCAGGAATATCAGGAGTGTGAAATTCGTGAGCGACGGTAGCGCGGTGTATTACAGACGATATCACAAAGCTTCCATTGTGATGTCATTGACATTCCGTGAGGTGGTGTATGGCCGTTTGCATTTGTGCATGGCAATCACCCGTATTTGGTGCCGTGCGCCATTCCGGTATAATTGGCCGTTTGCGTTGTCACGGTATCTCGGAGCGTCCAAAGCGGTTTTGAACAGGTGTCGGATTGAGCTGAGACGGCTGCTGTTGTTGCCGCGGTGGCGTCGGTAGGTTTTATGACCGGCTGATTGTCTGTCAGAAGGAGAAAATCAGTTGGGTCTGCACGCGGTTGTCGTTGGCGCTGCCGAGCTCATAGGTGGAACGGCGTCCGAAATCATATTCTATTCCCCACTGCAGATAGCTGGAGATAGTGTAGAAGCAGTTGGCGGCCACATAGACTGCGTGGCGGTAGTTGTTGGCCGATGCCACGCCGTTTTCATCGTCAAGGGTGGCATATTCGCCTACGTTCCAGACGCGGGCATATGACCCCACTACATTGAACTGCAGGCGTTTGGTGGCGTTGTATGATGCACCGAACACAAGTCCCATCATCGGGTTGCTTTCCATCTCACCCACGTGGTCATCTTTAGGGGTGAATGAGATCTGACGTCCCGAGATATCCTGGATATAGTTGGCGATGCCTTTGCCATAGATGGCCTGGAAGTTGAACACCAGCGGCTTGTAGAAGCTGAAATTTCCAGACAGCTGTGCGCCCCAGCCGACGATGTGGCGTGTGCGGTCGGCAATGAGGTCGCGGTAGGCGAAGTTGCGCAGAATTCCGCTCAGGCGGATGCGGTTGTTCTCAGAGCCTTCATACTGTATCCATACGGGAATGTCGGGTATGAGCTGGTTGACTTCATCTGTGACCTTTACATTGAAAAAGTCGTGGGAATAGTCCTTGCCGCGGTACACTCCGTTGGACGAATAGAACGTGGGCACCTCAAGTCCGGCCGCAAAGCTGAATCCGCTGAAGGAGGGTGATTTATAACTCAGGGAGTAGGCTGTGCCGCCAACATCGCCGCAAGGTCCTTCAGGGTCGATTGTCGGGGGCTGCACTGCATCGCCGTCCTGCAGCAATGTGGCTGTCTCACCGAAAGTGATGCCGCGCCAGTTGATGTAGGCGCGTTTGAGCAGGGCGTTGTTTTTCGAACCGTTGGTGCCTATCTTGATGTAACCTGTGATCTGGTTTTCAGTGCCTCCAAGCCCCACGATGGTGAAGTCGAAATAGGACTGGAGGGGATTGATGAAGAAGGCGCCTTTCTTGCCGGGTTGTGTAGGCACAGGGATGGCTCCTGTGGTGAAGTCTATCCCACCGCCGTCGGCGTTATAGAGGTCGTTGCCTATGTCGTAGCCGAGAATCGGGTTGATTACGCCGCCGATTGAAAGTACAAACTTGTTGTCGGCCGTGCGAATGGCGAACTTGGGCTTTGAGATGGCCTGCGGCTCGGCGGGACGTCCCTGTTCAAGAATCTCCGATAGTTCGGGGCTGACATGCACAATTTCAAATGTGGATGTGCTGAGAATCACATCCTCTCCGGAAGCGGAGTTTCCCTCGGTTTGTGCGTATGCCGGAGTTGCGGCGCATGCGACAATGATGGCCGGCAACAGGAGGTTGCGTGTGTTCATAATATAAATTGTTGAAAAGAAGTATGATGTAAGTATGAATTATTACAAAAAAAAGCACTTAAGTCTGAGATCGTAATCCCTGACTATGAAAATAAAATGCCTGAACCGTGTGAATGGTTCAGGCATCATGGCTTTTTAACTGTGGGGCTGAATTGGAATGATATGTGTTCAATTGACGGGTGTGAGGCCGAGCTGGTCGGCGGCGTAGCTGAGCATGAGGTTGCGTGCAGCCTCGTAGTCGTTGGGAATGACGCCGTCGAGAATGGCATTCTTAATGTGTTCCTTGATGAGGCCAATCTCCTTGCATTGTCCCAGTCCGAAAGTCTGCATGATTTCGTTGCCGTCGACGGGGGGCTGGAAGTTGCGTATGCGGTCGCGTTCCTCCAGTTCGGCCATCTTCTGTTTCACAAGTTCGTAGTTGGAGCGAAACCGCTCCACTTTCATCTGGTTTTTCGACGTGATGTCGGCATTGCAGAGCAGCATGAGGTCGTCGATGTCGTCGCCGGCGTCGAACAGGAGGCGTCGCACGGCCGAATCCGTCACCTCGTCCTCAACCAGGGCGATGGGGCGCATGTGCAGGTCGACGAGCTTCTGAACGTATTTCATGTGTTCGTTCAGGGGGAGTTTCATGCGGCGGAATATGCGCGGAATCATTTTGGCTCCCGCGGCATTGTGGCCGTGGAAGGTCCATCCGGCGTGGTCGTCCCACCGCTTGGTCACGGGCTTGGCGATGTCGTGGAGCAGTGCTGCCCACCGCAGCCACACGTTGTCGGTCTGCGCGGCCACGTTGTCGAGCACTGCGAGCGTGTGGAAAAAGTTGTCCTTGTGTCCCACTCCGTTGCGCATCTCCACACCTTTGAGCGCGGCCAGTTCGGGAAATATGATTTTCAGCAGTCCGGAACGGAAAAGCAGCATCCATCCCAGTGAGGGGCGGCGCGACTGCATGATTTTCATCAGTTCCACAGCCACACGTTCATGAGATATGATGGTGATGCGCTGGGCGTTGCGTGTTATGGCCAGGAAAGTTTCCGGCACGATGTCGAATCCGAGTTGGGTGGCAAAACGGATGGCGCGCATCATGCGCAGCGGGTCGTCGCTGAATGTCACATCGGGGTCGAGCGGCGTTCGTATGAGCCGCTCCTTGAGGTCGGCTACTCCGTTATAGAAGTCAATGAGCGTTCCGAAACGGTCGGCGTTGACACACAGGGCCATAGCATTGATGGTGAAGTCGCGGCGCGAAATGTCGTCGTTCAGGGTGCCGTCCTCTACTATGGGGTTGCGGCTTTCGCGGTGATATGATTCCTTGCGGGCGCCAACGAATTCAAGCTCCATGTCGTGCCGTTTCACTTGCGCCGTGCCGAAATTCTTGAATACCGACAGATGGCTCCCTTTCAGTTTCTTTGCAACGTTGCGGGCCACATCTATGCCGCTCCCTACGGTCACGAAGTCAACATCGGTGGATGGGCGTTGCAGCATGATGTCGCGTACGTAGCCGCCCACAACATAGCATTCGCGGCCAAGTTCGTCGGCCGCTTCCCCTACCATGTGGAACACGGGAAGGTCGATAGCCTGTTTCAGTTGTTCGGGGTCGGTTACTGGGCTTGTTGATGGCATTTCTTATGGGCAGTGAGTTTAGTTCAATAATATCTGGATAGAGCGGGGCGCGGTGAGGTGTTCTGGTGGAGGGTGGCGGGAGGGTGAGTGTCACTCAAGCGTCCTGATTTCCTCCGGCGCGTTGGTGAGGCAATGTGCCCCCGAGGGGGTGATGACGTAGGTGTTTTCAATACCTACAGCCCCGGTGCCTGGAATCACGAATTTCGGCTCGAGGGCAATCACATTGTTTACTTCCAGGATGTGCTTGCTCCGTGGAGCGATTACCGGCAGTTCGTTGATCTCGATTCCCACTCCGTGGCCAATGAAGCCGGCGTGCTGGCGGTGTCCCATGAAGTAGGCTTCCAGACCGCGTGCCTTCACCATCTCGAGAGCCTTCTCATACAGAGCTTTGGCTTCGACGCCGGGAAGTGCCTCGCGCTCGAACATGCGGCAGATATCGATTGAGCATTGATGGGCATCAATAGCCTCCTGAGGTAGGGAGCCTACGGCGAACACGCGGGTCATGTCGGTCATGTAGCCGGTGAAATTGCCGTTGAGGTCCACCATCACGGCGTTGTGCTCCTTTATCTCTTCGCCGGCAGCTCCGCCGGGGATGGAGGGGTTGAGTCCGCGTCCGCCCATGGCGAAATCATAGGGGGCTGGCACATCGGCGTTTTTGCCGGTAAGCACGTTGCCCATGAATATCTCCATTGATTGTCCGGAGATGCGGAACATGCCGAGACAGCCTTCCAGTCGGCTCAGGCGTTCAATCTCGATCTGAAGTTCCACGTCTGTCATGCCTGGAGCGTAGAGTCCGGGTATTTTCCGGTAGACCTCCTCGTGCTTGACGCCTGAGAGGCGGATCTGTTCAATCTCTTCGTCTGTCTTTACGGCGCGAGCAGTGCGCAGCAGTGCTGAGCAATCGGCAGTGGATGCTTCAGGGAACACCGCCTGCAGGCGCATGGCCATGCTGTAGGGAAGAATGTCGAATTCCAGACCGAGCCTGTGCGGCATGGGGATGCCGAATGCAGCCAGATGTTCGGGGATATTTTCGGGGCGGTGAATGTAGGCAGCCCGGTGGCCTTCAAGTTCTACGGGGCGGCGTATGAGCCATGCCGGTTCGCCTTCGGCCGGGATGTAGGCCATGCCCGCGAACACGCGTCCGCAAAGATAGAAGATATTGGCGTTGTCAGTGACCAGAATGGCGTCGAGATGTTGCGCACGTATCAGGGTCTGCACTTTTTGAAGCCTTTCAGAGGCTTCCTGCGGTGTGAGCAGAACAACATTCTCATTCATGACAGGTGAAAATTAAGCTATTTATAAACCTTAAATATGTGACATTCCGGAAGTAGGAATATGTGGACAAATCTACAATTGTGATTGCAACCAGAGTCTGTGAAAACGTGACCGGAACAGCTTGTAGGGAGATGCCTTTGGCATGTGATACAGGCATGGGCTAATATTCCGGAAACATCATTGCTCCACATGCCGAAGGCATGTCCCTACACGAGGACGAACCACATCTTGGCAATGGGAGTATAGGAGATGTTTACTTCATATCGGGAACAAAGAAGATGCCGAGTTGGTTGATGCCGCGGAGGGTGTCGCAGCGCATCATGTGGCGGATTCTCACTTCGGATCCGGACGCATGGAGCAATGTGGCCACCGTGTCGGTGGTCTGGAACGAGGACCCGATGCCTTTGCCGAGCCAGCGGCCGTAGCGGTCGGAGAGGGGTATGTCCACTGTGTCGTGAACTGTTTTGCCGTTGTCGGTGAATTCCACCTCTACACACACGGATGTGTAGGGATAGTCGGCTGAATGTCGGAGACCCACCATCAGGACGCCTCGGCACAGTGAGTCGGCATGCACCGGGGCATACGTCTCGATGTCGCGGTAGGTCCAGCCCGATTCGGGCAGACGATGGTACTCGCTGTAGCTGTTGAGCACCTCGTCGCCGCATCCCGACGCCAGCAACAACATTACTGACGTCAGAAGGCTTGCGGTAAGTTTCCAGCGCATGTTCACGATTCGGGGGGTGTCGGTTTTGGTGGCTTGTTGTTGGGGCGGCGGTCGTTACGGCGGTTGTTGCGCGGGCGGTTTTCGCCTTGTTTCCGTTCGGGGTGCTGTTCTGCTTTCGGCTCTTTCGGCTCTTTTTGTTCTCCCTTGGCCGCTTTTTGTTCGGCGTCGGGCTGTTGCTGCCGGGCTTTCTTGTCCTGCTGGTTGCCGTTGCCCTTGCGTTTCTTTTTCTTCTTGTCGAAGCGTGTCAGGGAGTCCTGGCCGAGAATGTCGGCATATTCCGAAGGTTTCTTCTCCTTCTCGGTTTCCTCCTTGAGAGACAGCGGTTTCTCGCCGTTCTTGTTGAGCTTGACCACATTCCAGGCTTCGGCAGCGGTGAGTGTTACCAGATTGGCTGGCACGTGCTTGTCGGTGGAGTAAGTGATTTCGCCCTTGAAGATGTCGGATTTGAAGAAATAGTAGGTGTTGTCGGCGGTTTCCAGCCGTATTTCCTTGCCGGGGAGCTTGCGTGAAGCCTCCACGTAGGCGTCAACCTCGAAATTCAGGCAGCACTTCAGTTTGGCACACTGGCCTGCAAGTTTTTGCGGATTGAGCGAAATGTCCTGAAAGCGTGCCGCTCCGGTGGATACACTCACGAAGTTGGTCATCCACGTGGTGCAGCACAGCGGGCGTCCGCACGGGCCGATGCCGCCGATGCGGCCTGCCTCCTGACGTGCGCCTATCTGTTTCATCTCGATGCGGACCTTGAATGTCTCGGCGAGCACCTTGATGAGCTGGCGGAAGTCGACACGTTCGTCGGCGATATAGTAGAATATGGCTTTGTTCCCGTCGCCTTGATATTCCACATCGCCTATCTTCATGTTGAGCTGCAGGCTTGAGGCTATTTTTCGGGCGCGGATCATGGTGTCGTTCTCGAGAGCCTTGGCTTTCTCGAAACGTTCGAGGTCGGAGGCCTTGGCCTTGCGGAACACCCGGCGTTTTTCCGCGTCGGGTTTAATGCCGGCTTTGCGCATCTGCAGGCGTACAAGCGCGCCGGTGAGCGACACCTGGCCTATATCGTGCCCGGGAGCGGCCTCTACGGCCACCATGTCGCCCACTTCGAGGGGGATGTTTGCCGAGTTGAGATAGAAGCCTTTGCGGGTGTTCTTGAACTGCACCTCCACCATGTCGTCGTCGGCATATCCGCCGGGGATATCCTCGAAGTAGTTGAAGCTGTGGAGCTTTGCCCTTACCTCGCATGTGCCGCCGCAGGCTCCGCAACAGTTCCCCTTGCTATTGGCCGTGCCGCACCCCTTGCCCGGTTCCGTGGCTGACGGGCACGACGCGCAGGCTCCCGCGCCTTCCTGGCGCCGGGTGCACCCTTCGCAGCCGGAGCCGCAGCAGGCTTTGGCCTGGCCGTCGTCGGTTTTACCGGATGTTTGTGACATGACAGTTGGGAATTAGGTTTGCGTAACGGATCATTTTGCGAAGCTCACGGCGCGGGTCTCGCGGATTACGGTGATTTTCACCTGGCCGGGATATGTCATCTCGTCCTGGATGCGTTTTGCTATTTCGTTGGAGAGGCTTTCGGTTTCGGCGTCGTCAATCTTGTCCGCGCCCACAATCACACGGAGCTCGCGTCCGGCCTGGATGGCGTAGGTCTTGATTACTCCGGGGTAGGAGAGGGCCAGCTGTTCGAGGTCGTTGAGGCGCTTGATGTATGCCTCAACAATTTCGCGGCGTGCGCCGGGGCGTGCGCCTGAGATGGCGTCGCACACCTGCACGATGGGCGCCAGCAGTGTGGTCTGTTCCACCTCGTCGTGGTGGGCGCCGATGGCGTTGCATATTTCGGGCTTCTCCTTGCAGCGTTCGGCAATCTTCATGCCGAGGATTGCGTGCGGCAGTTCGGGCTCTTCGTCGGGCACTTTGCCTATGTCGTGCAGAAGGCCGGCGCGGCGCGCTTTCTTGGGGTTGAGGCCAAGTTCGGAGGCCATGATTGCGCAGAGGTTGGCCGTTTCGCGGGCGTGCTGCAGGAGGTTCTGGCCGTAGCTTGAACGGTATTTCATCTTGCCGATCATGCGGATGAGGTCGGGGTGCAGTCCGTGGATGCCCAGATCGATGGCTGTGCGTTTGCCGGTCTCCACAATCTCTTCCTCAATCTGCTTGCGCACTTTGTTCACCACTTCCTCAATGCGGGCGGGGTGGATTCGGCCGTCGGCTACAAGCTGGTGGAGCGCCAGACGGGCAATCTCGCGGCGCACGGGGTCGAAGCCTGAAAGCACGATGGCTTCGGGGGTGTCGTCCACGATGATCTCGATGCCTGTGGCAGCCTCGAGGGCGCGGATGTTGCGGCCTTCGCGGCCGATGATGCGTCCCTTGATTTCATCGGAGTCGATGTGGAACACGGTTACGGAGTTCTCGATGGCTGCCTCGGTGGCCACACGCTGGATGGTCTGCACCACAATGCGTTTTGCCTCTTTGTTGGCTGTCATCTTGGCTTCGTCCATTATCTCGTTGACATACTGGGCGGCGGCAGTCTTGGCTTCGTCGCGCAGCGATTCGATGAGCTTTTCTTTCGCTTCTTCGGACGACAGGCCCGAGATGTGCTCCAGGGTGTCCTGAGCCACACGCTTGAGGCGGTCGAGTTCCTCCTTGCGGTTTTCGATCACAGCCTCTTCTGCATTAAGGCGCTGGCGGGTGGCCTCAAGGTCGTTGCGCTGGCGCTGGTTCTCGCTCTGCTGCTGGTTGAGCTGCATTTCGCGCTGTTTCATTTTGGATTCCACCGACTGCACTTTCTGCAGGCGCTGTGTGGCCTGTTTTTCGGCTTCGTCCTTGATTTTAATGCCTTCCTCGCGGCCTTTGAGGAGCTCTTTCTGGCGTATTACTTCGGCTTCGCGGTTGGCTTCGTCGATTATGGCTTTGGCGCGGCTGCCGGCCATTGATTTCTGTATGGCCACGGTGACAAGCGAGCCTATGGCAAGTGCCACCACTGCAACTGCAAGATAGATTATCAGGTTCATATCAGTTCTGGTTATTGGCGTATGAAGTTGTTAGTTGTTTTGGTTATCAGTTTTTTAGGTACAAAAAATGCGCTCACGGACCTTACAGGGGTGCGTTGCCTCCGGGCTGTCATGCACCGGCCTTGTGGCCTCGGGTGCGGCTGCAGCACGGCGCACGGCGCCTGCGTCTGTCCGTAGCGCGGGATTGCGTTCGGTGTAGTGCAGATATAACTGCCTATTCTTCGCCCATGTCGAGCAAAATCCGGTCAAGGTTGCTTTCAAACGTGCTGATGGCTTCGTTGGTGTTCCTGAGCACTTCCTCCTGGGTGAAGTAGAGCTCGGCAAACCTGAACGCCACCATGGCCAGCACTTCTGTTGCAGACCGGTTCTTGAATTTCGTGGACCACGATTTCCAGAGCCTGTTGACGTGGAATTCGGCCTTTCGTATCACCTCTTCGTCGGCCGGATTGATGGCCAGCGACACAGGTGCCTGATTGGCTATGCGTATTGATATGGTCAGTTTATCATTCATAGTGAACACACCGGCTTCGTTGCGGTCTTGTTGGGAATTATTCGTTGAGGTCGGTGATGCACTTGTCGATTTCCCGCACTAATCGGGTAAGCAGTTCACGGGTGCTGTTCACATCGTTCCTGGTGGGGGCGATGGTTGTGGCGATCTTCAGAAAGCCGTTCTCCGACTGCAGCCGGCCGTTTTCTTTCCTGAGGGTGTCAATCTCAGCCTGTAGTTCGGCAATGTGCGCCAGATCAGACTCGCGCCGCTGCAATAGGATGGTGTAGCGGTCGAGCAAAAGCTGCGTTTTTGTGTTAACGCGGTCGATTTTTTTTTGAAGCTCGCCGGCCATAAGCATTCATGAGGAATGGTTAACTGCTTATCCAAATTTCTACAAAAGTAAGCATTTTTTTTTAGAATGCCTGCAAATAGCTGTTAAATTTTGGCTTAGTTATGCGCGCCGGTTTTGTTTTGAAAAGGCTATCTGTCTGTTGTAGATAAAATTGCAAAGTGTATAGACGCACATGCCACAGAGTGTGGCCACACCGTAGCCCGAGAGTGTGAAGCCCTTGATGTCCCATTCCATGGCGCCAAGAGGTGTGTGTGTGGTGGTTGCCCATACAAAAAGTAGCTGCAGCGAATAGCACACGGCGAATCCTATGAGGAATTTCATTGCTTCGGCGCCTGTGCTCCCTTTCGACCGGAACACCCATGCCTTGTTCCAGATGAACGAGTTGGTCAGGCCGGCCACGTAACCCAGGGCGTTCGACAGGTAGGGGTTGAGCTCAAGCAATGATTTTGTGGCGAAGATTACCACGAGAGTGACCATGGTGTTGATCATTCCGACGATGATGAATTTCAGGAATTCAATCTGTTTGGTGTGGTTCATGGCTTGTGACGGTGTTTTGTTTTGCGGGCTTCAGGAGCATCGTAGGATAGCACCGGGAGCGACCAGTTCCAGCGCAGGGCGCAGGTGCGCAGTGAGATGACTATGATGGCGCAGGTGAGTTGCTGGGCTATCTCGGAGCCGCCGAGCGCCCGTACGCTCCAGAATGCCAGCCCTCCGGCAACGCAGGCTGTGGCATAGATGTCCTTGCGGAAGAAGAGGGGTTCCTGGTTGATGAGGATGTCGCGCAGCACGCCTCCGAATGCACCCGTGATCATGCCCATCACGATGGCCACCCACATGGGATAGCCCACGGCGAGCGATTTCTGGATGCCTATGACCACGAACAGGGCCAGTCCGAGCGTGTCGAACACGAACAGCATCTTGTTGTTGCTGACCAACAGTTTGCGGAACATGATGACCACGGCGAGGGCCACGCCGGTGACACCGAGGTAAAACCATTGCTGCATCCAGAACACGTCGATGCCCAGAAGGAGGTCGCGCAGGGTTCCGCCTCCGATGGCGGTGACAAGCCCGACGGTGTAGGCTCCGAACCAGTCGAACCGGCGGTAGGCGGCCAGACGGATGCCGCTTATGGCAAAGGCGAATGTGCCTATTACTTCAATGATAAACAGGAATGTGGACTCCACTTCAGGGTAATCTCTTTAGGACTGGCGGCGTGTTGGTTGTCTGCCGCGTTTGTTTTCTGTTGTGCCGGATGCCGCCTTCGCGTTTTTGGAATAATAGCGGCATACTTCGGTGAGGGTGCAGTTGAGGCAGTCAGGCCGACGGGCCTTGCATGTGTAGCGGCCGTGGAGTATGAGCCAGTGATGGGCTTTGGGGATTATCTCGGCCGGGATATGGCTCACGAGCGCCTTCTCTGTCTCATATGGTGTGCGGGCGTTGGTGGTCAGGCCGATACGCTCCGACACGCGGAACACGTGGGTGTCCACGGCCATGGCAGCCTTGTTCCACACCACGGCAAGCATGACGTTGGCTGTCTTGCGGCCTACGCCCGGGATGCGCATGAGGTCGTCGATGTTGTCGGGTATCTCTCCGCCGAACTCCTCGCAGATTGTGCGTGCCGCCCCCAGCAGCGAGCGCGTCTTGTTGTTGGGGTATGACACCGATTTGATGTACTCGTAGACGGTCTCCTCGTTCGAGGCCGCGAGGGTGGCTGCGTCGGGGAATGCAGCGAACAGAGGGGGCGTAATCATGTTCACGCGTTTGTCGGTGCACTGGGCCGACAGGATCACTGCAAGCAGCAGATGGAACGGGGTGTCGTACTTCAGCTCTGTCTGAGGCTCGGGGATGGCCTCGGACAGCAGTTTGAGCGCGCGTTCGTAACGTTCTTTGACGGTCATGGTGTCCGGCATCAGTGTGCGTGTGTGAATTCACGCAGGAAGCGCACGTCGTTCTCAGAGAACAGACGCAGGTCGTTGACGCGGTATTTCAGGTTGGCGATGCGCTCCACGCCCATGCCGAGTGCGAATCCGTTGTATTCCTTTGAGTCGATGCCGCAGGCGTCGAGCACATTGGGGTCGACCATGCCGCAGCCCAGAATCTCCACCCATCCGGTGCCTTTGCAGAGGCCGCAGCCTTTGCCGCCGCAGATGGTGCAGGATATGTCCATTTCGGCCGACGGTTCGGTGAAGGGGAAGTAGCTCGGACGCAGACGGATTTTGGTGTCGGCACCGAACATCTCGCGTGCGAAGTAGAGCAGCGTCTGGTTGAGGTCGGCGAACGACACGCCTTTGTCAACGTAAAGCCCTTCAACCTGATGGAAGAAGCAGTGCGCGCGGGCCGAGATGGCCTCGTTGCGGTAGACGCGTCCGGGGCAGAGGATGCGGATGGGGGGCTTGGAGTGCTCCATCACGCGGGTCTGCACCGACGAAGTGTGGGTGCGGAGCAGCACATCGGGGTTGCGCTGGATGAAGAAGGTGTCCTGCATGTCGCGTGCGGGATGGTCCTCGGCGAAGTTGAGCGATGAGAACACATGCCAGTCGTCCTCAATTTCGGGGCCTTGTGCCACCACGAAACCGAGACGGCGGAAGATGGAGACGATTTCGTCGCGTACAAGCGACAGCGGGTGACGTGTGCCCAGCTCCACAGGAGCGGCCGAGCGGGTGAGGTCAATCTCGTCAGCCGAGTCGTCGGCCATTTCAGTGGCCTGCTTCAGGGCGTTGATCTTGTCGGTGGCAAAAGTCTTGAGCTCGTTGATGGCCATGCCGATGGCTTTCTTCTGGTCGGCCGGCACGTTGCGGAAATCGGCCATCAGGGCGTTGAGTTCACCCTTTTTGCTGAGATATTTGAGGCGGAGGGCCTCCACTTCATCGGCGTTCGAAGCCGTTGCGGCTTCAATCTGAGCCTTCAGTGCATTTATTCTGTCGAGCATATCTGTTCCGGTTGTTTTTTTCGTAGCTGCAGGTTGTCTCTTTCGTGACAGCAGGTTGTTTTTTCGTAGCTGCAAAGATACGCAAATTTTCAAAAATCCCCTAAATTTTTCACGGCCTGACAAATATCCTCTGTCGTATTACATTTGAAAACACCATCTTCTCAACCTCGGACTCTGCACTCCGCACCTTGTAGACCTTTTGTTGCCGATGGCCATGTTATGCTGAGGCTCCCCATGCGAGGAGGTCACAAAACTGCTGAATTTCGGTCAGCGATGTAGGGACGCACGGCTCGTACATCCGGCAACTGGTTGATAACTAATGTATGGCCAGCGGACGCACAGACCGTGCGTCCCTACCCAAGTGGTGTAATACCCCCAATTTCGTTGTGATATATGTTCTGTGAAATAATGAGATATAGGGTTTTGTTAACCTTGTTTAGGGGAGGCGTGAAATGTTTTGGCACGTGTGTGGGGTAATTTTGCATTGTAAATCAGCAGAAACCCCTAAAAGGCGAAAAATTATGTACACCAACAATCTTTTCACTTTAAACAATATCTCCACCATCTCTTCTGACATTGTCTCAACGCTTCCGATAAATAAAATTCCCACCCTCGGTGAGGAGGGCGGGAATTGTGCGGTTGGCGCCGGTGCTTCCAGGGCAGTGTATGCCGTGAGGGCTGCCGACATGGTTTATGTCAATGTGGTGCAGTTCGGCAAGGTGCTGCTCAATGCGCCGATGTGCGGGTTCGGTTCGGTGGAGGCTTTGCTTGCCGGTGTGCGCCGCAGGCTCGGTGAGGCGTGCGGCGTGGTGACGGTGAATGTGCGCAACTGCACTTGCGGCTGGGCGATGAAGCGCACCGTAAGGCTTGGGCGGCCTATGCACACCATGCTTGCCGGGGCCTGAGCTGCTGTCAGGCGAATATCAGAATCAGGGCCTGGGCTGCCACCACGCGCAGGAACATTGTGAGCGGGTAGACGGTGGAGTAGGCCACGGCCGGAGCATCGCTGCCGGTGGAGTTGTTGGCATAGGCGAGGGCCGGGGGGTCGGTGTAGCCGCCCGACATCATACCCATGATGGTGAGATAGTTGAATTTATAGACACCGCGTGCGATGCATCCCACAATCAGCAGGGGGAAGAAGGTGATGATGAAGCCCCAGATTACCCACCACATGCCCTGGTAGTTGAACACGGTGTCGGCGAAGCCTTTGCCGGCGCCGATACCCACGGCTGCGAGGAAGAGGCAGATGCCGAGTTCGCGGAGCATCAGCGATGCCGACGAGGATGTGTAGGTGACAAGTTTTACTTTATATCCGAAGCGGCTCAGGAGGATGGCCACAACGAGCGGACCGCCTGCCAGGCCGAGTTTCATGCCGAAGCCCACGTTGATAGAGCCGAGGATGATACCGAACAGGATACCGATGAAGATTGTGACGAGGTTGGGCTGATAGAGGCGCTTCATGGAGTTGCCGAGCTTGGAGGCAAGGCGCTCAATGTCGTTGAGGTCGCCGACCACGGTGATGCGGTCGCCCATCTGCAGGCGCAGGCCAGGCGAAGCCAGAAGGTCCACTCCGGCGCGGTTTACGCGGGTGCAGTTGAGGTTGTAGCCCTTGTGGAGGCGCAGGGCGCCGAGGGCGGTTCCGTTGTATTCGCTGCGGGTGATGAGGATGCGGCGCGAAACTACGTTGGCCGGTGCCACGGCTTCCCACTCCTCGTCGCCCATCTCGATGGGCTTGCCGAGAACGGCGTCGAAGCTGTGCTGGTCCTCTTGCGACATGACAACGTAAAGCTTGTCGCCCACATGGATTTC
>DBFWRP010000407.1:0-15739 GCA_048222005.1 Muribaculaceae bacterium
CGAAAAACTTAGTCCTGAATCAGAATACCAATTTAACTGGCTGTGGCTCAGTTGCAAACATTGATACTATTGTAAGAAAAAGGTTCCGTGTATGAATGGCATACACATATCTGTGTGACGTAGATTTGAATCAATCATTGAATGAGAATTCAACATCAACGTACATTTGCAACTTGAATTTTGACACCTAACTATTACCTTAATATTTTACCAATTATTTAAATGAACAAGAATCACCTTTTTTGCAAACTATGTATTGGCATAGGTTTGCTTGGCTTCGTCGCATGCAGCGACGATGACGAAACCAGGTGGAGCGACGTTGACGGAGCTGTGCCCAGCATGCAGCTTGAGGCATCGCACATCCGCACCGAGCAAGGACGTTCCATCACCGTAGCCGGAACGCTGGCTGACAAGGATGGAATCTCGACGGTTCATCTGTCGTGCCCGACCATTCATCTCGACAAGACAATCGATCTTATCGCGATTTACGGAGAACCACAGACCACCTATCAGCTCAACTACACTCATCCCATCAATGAGAACGTGTCGTCCGAGCCTCATAATCTTGTGGTGACTGTGACCGATGTAGGCGGCCGCCAGACCTCACAGGAAGTGCTTGTGACAATGGATGCTGACTTCGTGGCCCCGCAATTCACTGCCCGTCCGTCCGAAGAAGTCACCGTGCTCATCAAGGATCCCACCACACTCAAGGTGCGTTTCGGCATTTCAGACGACAAAGCCCTGGATTATGTGCGCGTGGTGTTCATTAACGCCGACTATTATCAGGCACCTGCAGCCCCGGCCGCTGTTCCTGCAGCGCGCGCCGAGGGTGAGGAAGAGCCCGAAGCCCCGGCTGAGGATATATTTGCCGGCATCACCGACGAGAGCCAGGCTCTGGTCAACTCGCGTGTGACGGAATTTGCCGATGCCAAAGTATTTGACTTCGAGCAGGTGTTCCCCCTTGCAAGTGAGGAAGCCAACTATGTGCTCCTTGTCGAGGCCAGCGACCGCATGGACCACGTGATAACGCTTAAGGCAGAATATAATGTGCAGGAGCTGCCCGATTTCGACAAGATGTATCTTGCCGACGTGGCTACCGCCTCCGAGCTCAACAGCGATGTGTTCGGTGTCCCCATGCTCGTGGACCACACCGACAGCTACACCTACGAGGCCCGCTACTACAATGCCAAGGCCGGCACAGAAATCTGCTTCATCCCACAGAGCACTGACTTCACACCCATCTGTTTCGCCCCCGATGCTGAGGACCCCACCAAGCTCGGCGACGATCCTGATGCTGTCAACAAGTTCGTGCTTGATCAGGCAAACACCTACTACCATTTCACCTTCAACACACTGACGCGTGAGTACAGCTACGAAACCTATTCGGTTGCCAATGCCATCGACCCCATCCAGAACTTTACCTCCGGGGCAGAGCAGCTTAACACCTGGCAGGAGTGGAGCGATGTCAGCGTGGTGTGGTGGCAGGAATTCTATATCGGTCTGGCCGGAGGTCCGTCGGATATAAAGGCCCGCATGGAGCGTGATGATGCAAACCCCCATCTGTGGCGCACCGAACCTATGACCCTCGATCAGGGTGAAATGTCGTTCATTATCTCCAACTGGCATTCGCATGGCTGGTGGGGATTTACAGAATGGCGCACAGACGATGAAAAGAATCCCAACCGCTGCTTCTACATAGGCCGCTGGTTCTTTGACTGGGGTAACATCAAGAACAACGACGCCTACTTCAACTGGAAATACGAAGGTATGCCCGGATTCACCCAGCAGCGCTGGAACGACGATGACACCTATAAGAAGTCAATTGTCAAGGATACATGGTTCAAGCCTGTGATACCGGCGCGAGGCCGCTATGTCTTCGAGGCTGACCTGCACACGGAGCATGCCCGTCTGGTGCCTGCAAACTAATACCATAACCAATCAGATCATTTTAAAATGAAAAATATATTATTGCTATTTGCGGCGTTGTTCGCCTCAATCAGCGCATATGCCCAGACCGTGACCGGTACGGTCACATCGGCTGCCGACAACGAGCCCCTTATCGGTGCCACTGTTGTTGTGAAAGGCACCGCCAAGGGCGTCAGCACCGACATCGACGGCAACTATACCATTCAGGCCGAAGTCGGACAGACACTGGTGGTTTCCTACGTGGGAATGAACACCACCGAACAGAAAATCACCTCGACGGTGATGAACATCGCCCTTTCCGAAAACTCCAACGTGCTTGACGAAGTGGTAGTTGTGGGTTACGGCGCTGTCAAGAAAAGCGACCTCACCAGCTCCATCTCCACTGTCAAAGGTGACGAAATCACCGAAATGACCACCGGTAACGCCATGGACGCTCTCCAGGGCAAGGTGAACGGTGTTCAGATCGCATCGGGCGGTGGCCCCGGCTCGCAGCCCAAGGTGCTCATCCGCGGTGTCACAACCGTCAACGGCTCATCTCCTCTCTACGTTGTCGACGGCATGCCCGTGGGCACCTCCATCAACTTCCTCAACCCCTCCGACATTGAATCGATGGAAGTCCTCAAGGACGCTTCCGCTGCCGCCATCTACGGTACACGCGGTTCTAACGGTGTCATCCTCATCACCACCAAGAAAGGACGCGACGGCAAAATCAACGTCGACTTTTCCGCAAGCGTAGGTTTCCAGACCCTCAAGGACCCCAAGATGGCCGGTGCCGAGGAATATGAGAAAGTGTTCAACGCACGTTACACCAACGACGGCCGCGCAGTGCCCTGGCGCTCGCCCAAAACCGGCTACACCGATGCCGAAGGCACCGACTGGTGGAACACCGTGATCAACAAGACAGCTCTGGTGCAGAACTATCAGCTCGGCATCAACGGCGGTAACGAAAAGTACACCTTCGCAGCTTCAGTGGGCTACTTCCGCAACAACTCGCAGTACGATGTAGGTTACTGGGACAAACTCACCATCAACCTCAACACCGAGTTCAACTTCTCCAAATACGTGCAGGCCGGCCTGCAGATCGCACCCCGCACCGAATCGTGGGAAGACACCCCCAACCAGTTCGGCTCGGCAATGGGCATGGACCCCACAACTCCCGTGTTCAAACACCCCGACAACTGGACCGACAACCCCTACAACCGCTACATGCGTAGCTACAACAACCAGGTGTGGAACCCCGCTGCAACGCTCGACCGTCCTGTAGGCCACAGCCGCAACTACGGTGTGCTCCTCAACCCCTACCTGCAGATCAAGCCCATCGAGGGTCTTGTGCTCCGCACCCAGTTCGGTGTTAACGCAGCCGTTGTGCGCACCGACTCCTATGCACCGATCTTCTCGCTCGACGCACTCGAGCAGAGCACCACAAGCTCCGTTACACGCCGCATGTACGAGAACGTAGACTGGAACTGGACCAACACCGCCAACTACAGCATCTCCATCGCCGAAAAGCATAACATCAACGCCATGGTGGGCTTCACCGCCGAGCGCTTCGGCTATTGGAACGTACAGGCCAAACGCGAAGGTATTCCCAACGACGAGGAGACCCTCCGCGAGGTTGACGCCGGTACAGGCGAACAGTATGCCAACGGCGATACCAGCTACTACACCCTCGTGTCGTGGCTCGGCCGTGTGATGTATAACTTCAACCAGCGCTACTATATCACCGCGTCTGTCCGTGTCGACGGTTCAAGCCGTTTCGGCGACGGTAACAAGTACGCCACATTCCCCGCAGTTTCGGGTGCATGGCGCATCAGCGAGGAGCCCTTCATGAAGGACATCGACATCATAGACAACCTCAAGATCCGTGCCGGATGGGGTAAAGTGGGTAACCAGGCAATCGCCAACTCCGCCTATCAGTCGCTTGTCGGCTCCAACAACGTTGTTATCGGCGGAATCCGTGTGCCGGGCACCACAATGACATCTATCGGTAACCCCGACCTCAAATGGGAGACCGTGGAGGACTACAACATCGGTGTCGACCTCTCAATGCTCAACTCGCGCCTGCAGTTCACCGCAGACTTCTACAAAAAGAAATCGCACGACATGCTTTACAGCAAGCAGAACTACATGTGGATGGGTTATCCCGCATGGCTTTCGGCCGTGACAATGAACATCGGCGAGATGGAAGCCACCGGATGGGAACTCGGCATCAGCTGGCGCGACCGCGTGGGCGACTTCCGCTATGAAGTGGGTGTAAACCTCAGCGGCGTGCGCAACAAGGCCATCAAGCTCACGGGCGACGGTCCTATCGACGGCGACTACACCCGCTCGATGGACGGCGAACTCATCGGCCGCTTCTACGGCTACCGCACCGACGGCCTCTTCCAGAACTGGACAGAAGTCTACAGCCATTCTGATGAACATGGTAACCTTATCCAGCCCAACGCGCAGCCCGGCGATATCCGTTTCCTCGACCTTGACGGCAACGGCAAGATCGATGAGAGCGACCGCGACTTCATCGGCAACCCCTATCCCGATGTAACGATGGGTCTGAACATCGCACTCGGATGGCGCAACTGGGACCTCAACGCCAACTTCTACGGCTCGTTTGGCAACGACATCTACAACTGCACCAAGAGCCGCTACAGCGGCGTGGCCGGTGAGAACGTATTTGCCGGAACATTCGACAAGTGCTGGCACGGCGAAGGCACATCCACCGAGTATCCCCGTCTGAGCGCCAACGATTCAAACCTTAACTACCAGCGCAAGAGCGACTGGTTCGTGGAGGACGGCAGCTACTTCCGCTGCAAGCTGCTCCAGATCGGCTACACCATCCCCAAAAAGCTTGTGGGTGGCACCAACCTGCGCCTGAGCGTGTCGGCACAGAATCTCTTCACCATCACCAGCTACTCAGGCATGGATCCCGAACGCCCCATGCTCGACGGCGATGTGCTCAACACCGGTATCGACGGTATCGCTTACCCCAATCCGCGCACATTCCTCTTTGGTGTAAACTTTAACTTCTAATCCCATCCGATTAAAATGAAAAAACTATCTATATTGGCAACAGTCGGTGCGGCACTGCTCTTGAGCTCCTGCAACGACTTCCTCGACGAACCGGCGCGTGGCCAGCAGAACCGCGATAACTATTTCTCCACCGAGGAGGAATGCCGGGACTTCGTCAATGGTCTTTACTATTGGATCGCCTGCGACGACTGGTGGCAGATCTACAACCCCTGGCTGCAGGTCGAAATGTGTACCGACAACGCCTGGATGGGCAACACCACTCAGGACGGCGACTACCGCACACTCGTGGAGTACATGCCAAACGGTCAGGAGAACGGCCCCTCGAGCAACTTCTACCAGTATCGCTACAAGGCCATCCTTAATTGCAATATTGCAATCGAGGCTCTCAGCGATGAAGATATTGTTATGTCTCCATCCACGCGTGCCAACCTCATGGCTCAGGCCCGCTTCCTCCGCGGTTACTATTATTTCGAGCTGGCAAAGCTCTATGGCGGCCTGGTGCTCATGGATCACCTCTACACCGCCGGCGAGGCTGAAGGCGTTGGACGCTCTACGCTCGACCAGACATACGAATTCATCGCCGAGGATTTCCGTTATGCCATCCGCAACCTTCCCCAGAAGAGCGAGCTTGCAGCCGCCGACATGGGGCGCGCCACCCGTGGTGCCGCTCTCGGTCTGCATGGCAAGGCACTGGTTTACCGTGGCAAATGGAAACAGGCTTCCGACACACTCGGCCTGATTGTACGTGAAGGCGAATACGACCTCTGCCTAAGCTTCGGCGACAACTTCGATCCCACTAAGAAGAACGGCATCGAGTCGCTGATGGAAGTGCAGCATCTCTACGACGCTGCCTACAACATAGGTTGCGCGCTTTCCACAATTGCCGGACCCCGCGACGTGGCCGACCAGGACGGTTGGGCATGGGGCATCCCCACCGCTTATCTTGAAAAACAGTTCCTTGACGCAGGCGACACCGAGCGTCTCCGCTGGACCATCATCAAGAACGGCGATACCGAAATCGCAGGCGAACCCGACTTCGAGGCCCTTATTGAAAAGCAGGGCAACGTCAACGACAACGGCTCGTATTTCGTGAATAAAGGCTCTCAGAAGTCGCCCCGCATCTTCCGTAAATATTATTGCCCGCTGGCACAGCGTGGTGAGAAGTTTGACCAGGTTCACTCGCCAATCAACTGGCCCATCCTGCGTTATGCCGATGTGCTTCTGCTATATGCCGAGGCACTTAACGAGCAGGGACGTGACGCCGAGGCTGCCCGCTTCGTCACTCGGGTGCGTCAGCGTGCATTCCTCAATGGCGTAAACGGAAAAGCCGGTGCCGAACTCCGCAACATCATCCGCAAGGAGCGCCAGCTTGAACTTGCCGGCGAATTCCACCGTCTGTTTGACATCCGCCGCTGGATCGACGATAACGGCAAACCTATGATTGCAAACATCATGGGTCCCAACGGTAGCTTTGTTCAGTTCAACACGGATCCCGAGACTGCCGATCCCGACGAATTCGAGAACCAGCGTGAACCTTCAAACGAAGGCATCAACTTCAACGAGAACCGCGATCTCCTCTGGCCTATCCCGCTGGTTGAAATCGAGCGTTCCAACGGAGCCATCCAGCAGAATCCAGGCTGGTAATTCCCACGATCCGACACTCAATAAATCCCGTTCCGCAGCATACAAGGCTGCGGAACGGATATGAATCAATTTAATCGATAACCTTGAAATCATGAAATTATCAAAATATCTGCTTATCGGGTTTGCTGCACTTTCGTTGGTGAGCTGCGAGAAGGACGATCCAACTTTCGCCGATTATGTACCCGTAAAGGGGGGCGAGACAGAAGACCCCACTACACCCACCGGCCCTGAGATTCCTGAAGGAGCCGAACTCCAGAAAGTGACTGTGGACCGCAACACCGCCTTCCAGACCATCGCGGGTTTCGGTGCATCCGACTGCTGGGCTCCCGCATTCGTGGGCGAAAACTGGACAAGCTGCCGCGACGAGATTGCCACCCTTCTGTTCGACCAGTCGGGTACAGGCGCCAAGGTGAAAGGAATCGGCCTTTCCATGTGGCGCATGAACCTCGGCGCAGGCTCGTGGGAACAGGGCGATGAATCCGGCATCGTCGACAAGAGCCGCCGTGCGCAGAGCTACCGTGGCACCAATTCCGAATATGACTGGACCAAATGCCCCGGTCAGCGCTACTGGATTGAGAAAGCCCGCGATTTTGGCGTGGAAAAATTCGTGTTCTTCAGCAACTCTCCACTGGTGGAATACACCTACAACGGCCAGGCCCGCAGCGACCGTGGCACCGGCGTATCCAATCTCAAACCCGAGAATTATGAGGCTTACGCCAACTACATGGCCGATGTTGCCCTGAAATATAAGAACGACGGCTACAACATCACCCACATCTCTCCGTTCAACGAGCCTCAGTATGACTGGAAAGGCAACAGCCAGGAAGGTTCAGGCTGGAGCCTTGAGGAGCAGGCCAAGATGGTGCGTGCACTCGACAAGGTCCTCACCGAAAAGGGCGCCGATATCGACATCCTCCCGGGCGAGGCTGCTTCGTGGGATTACGATGTTATGAGCCATTATTACACTGCCGGCGATGCCGCATATATCGGCGACTGCGCTCACGTGAAGAACAATCTGTTCGGCGCTCACAGCTACTGGACCGACAAGAACTGGGCTACTATGCGCAGCGTGCGCCAGAATGCGGCCAACACAGCCGCACAGTATGGTGTGGATTTGTGGCAGACCGAATGGTCGATGCTTACCAACGACGGCGACTACAACCATGACGAGTTCCCCGGCTATGCCGCCGGAACCGAAATGGACCACTCCATCCAGATGAGCCGTGTGATACACAACGACCTCACAGTGGCCAACTGTACTTCGTGGAGCTACTGGACATCGATGGATGGTGGTATCGCAGAGCACAAGAACCGTTTCATCCTTATCCGCCTCATTCCTGATGGCGGCGACCTCACCGAGGGCGACGGAAAATACACTGCAACAACCAACCTTTGGGTGCTCGGTAACTACTCGCTGTTTGTGCGTCCCGGTTATGTGCGCATCTCACACGATGTTGAGAACGAGAATTACGACTTCTTCGGCTCCAGTTACCTGGCTCCCGACAATTCGCGTATCGTCTCGGTCTACACCAACTCCACCGACAAGACTTTCTATTTGCAGGATGAATTCGAAGGCCGCGATGCCGTCATGAGCATCAAGACCTACACCACCTCCGAGGACAAGCAGATGGAACCCGCCACAGTGCGCGTAAGCGATGTTGTCACCATCGCTCCCAAGAGCGTTGTCACTGTGGTTTACGACCTCTGATTCGTCCCGAAGGCTGAAATCACCTTATAAATTAGCGGCGTGCCTGAAATTTCAGGCACGCCGCTAATTCTTTTGTTTAAGCTGTTGCGCTTCAGCTCGGTTTTTTGTTCAGGCCGCTGCGCTGAAGCGCAGCTCAGAAATTATTGCTTTAGTGCAGCTCGGCATAGGCGGGGATGGATTCGAGGAAGCGCACCCGGCGGTTGGCGTAATCCACATGGCAGCAGAAATGCTGCAGGCCGTTGCTCACCATCAGCCATTCCACCTGTAGCACCATGTTGTAGCGCACTATCTGGTCGAACACCCGTTGGGTTATGGCGATCGACGGGGCTTTGTATTCCACTATCACTTGCGGCACAAGCCCCTGGTGGGAGTACACCACCGTGTCGCACCGGCGCGATGTGCCGTTGAGGGTTATCGCCACCTCATTGGCCATCAGTGTCTCCGGAAAGCCGAGCGAATCGATGAGATAGGCCACGAAATGCTGCCGCACCCATTCTTCCGGCGTCAGCGCCACCGGTTTGCGGCGCAGGCGGTCGAACACGCGCACCACTCCGTCGGCGCATTGCTTCACCTCCAGATGTGTGGGAGGAAGGTGAAGCGCAGGGAGGCTGATGTCGGTGTTGCGGTCGGTACGCATGGTGTGGAATGAAAAATTAGTTTAAAATCCTTTGGACGGCGTGCTTATCGGAATTTAATGTGTAAATTTACAAAACTTTTTCCGAACGGCATCGGTTCACCTTTGGTAGGCGTTTGCCGCACGGATTTTTTTACGATAGATATCTGTTCCACCGATGGCTGAGACACTGACCTACACATCCATATGCCGCGATCTGCGGGCCGGAAGGCCGGCGCCTGTCTATCTGCTTCATGGCGAGGAGGGGTATTATATCGATGCGCTGGTCGACTGGTTCGTGAAGCTCGTGCCGGAATCCGACCGCGATTTCGATCTTACCGTACTCTATGCCCCTGAGCTTTCATCGCCTCTTGAGGTGGTGAACGCCGCCCGGCGTGTGCCTATGTTCTCGCAGCGTCAGGTGGTTGTAGTCAAGGAGGTGCAGAACGGGGGCGCCACATTTCTCAACGCCCTTGCCTCCTATGTGGCGTCGCCCAATCCGGCATCGGTGCTCTGCCTCTGCTTCAGGGGCAAAAAGGCCACCGGGGCCGAATTCTTCAAGGCGTTGCGTGCAGGTGGCGGCGTGGCTTTCGAGTCGGTGAAACTACGTGAAAGCAATGTGGCATCTGTGGTGTCGGAGTTCATCAAGGAGAAAGGCCTGTCGGTCGATCCGAAGGCGCTCACGATGCTGTGCGATTTCGTGGGGTCCGATCTCTCGCGCCTCTACAACGAGGTCGACAAGCTCACCGTAACGCTTGGCGAAGGTGCCATGGTCACGCCTGAAGCTGTGGAGCGCAACATCGGCATCTCCAAGGAGTTCAACAATTTCGAGCTTGTGTCGGCCGTGGCAAATGCCGATGTGGTCAAGACTCTTGCCATCTACAATAATTTCAGCGCAAACCCCAAGGCGCACCCCGTGCAGATGGTGGCCCCCTCGCTGTTCAATCTGTTTGCCAGTGTGCTTGTGGCACATTATGCGCAGGACAAGTCGGACCACGGCCTCATGGGTGAGCTCGGCCTGAAATGGGCCGGCCAGCTCAAGGACATTAAGGCTGCCATGCGCAATTACGGCCCCTGGCAGGCCATTGAGATTGTGGGGCTGATCAGGCGCTTCGATGCCGAGTCGAAAGGCAACGGCTCACGCACTGATCCTTATGCATTGTTTTTCGACCTTCTCATCCATATTCTGAATCCTCTCGGACAAAAAGGTGTGTCGGTGTGACTGCTGTGAGGCAAACGCGTCGTGCCGTTCAACCGCCAAACAATAAAATGACTGATATGAAATATATAGTGTCAATATTCATGTTACTCGCAGCGCTGGCCTGTGTGCCCGTGGTGGCTGCGCAGACCGTGGCCGATGCCATGCAGCTTGCCGAGGACGGCGATACAGCTGCCGCCATCGACATGCTCAATGAAATTGCCGAACGTGAGCCGAAGAATGCCGAAGTCCACATGGAGCTTGGGCGGCTTTACATGGCCATCGGCCGAGATGCCAGGGCCGCCGATGCGTTTGAGGCTGCCCGTGCCAAGGGCGACCGCGAGGCCATCCTCTCATTGGCCGAATTGGCTAACCTGCGCTACGAAGTGGATGATGCGCGCAAGCTGCTCGAGGAGTACCGCGCATCGCTCAAACGTGGTCGCAAGACTGTGCACCCCGACAATTCCGGCAATCTTGAGGACCGCATCGACCGTACGGAGAACATGCTCGGGCGCGTTGAGCAGATCGAGATAATCGACTCGCTTGTGGTCGACGCCGATGAGTTCTTCCGCCACTACCGCCTGTCGGCCGAGAGCGGTTCGCTCAACGAACCCTCCGAGGTGTTGCCTGAGACATTCCCCGCGGCACGTCCCACTGTGGTCTATGAGCCGGAGAGCCGCCGCGAGATGCTTTGGGCCATGCCCGACACTGCCGGAGTGTTCCGCCTTGTGTCGAGTTCGGCACTCTACGGCAACAGCTGGGAACGTCCGGTGCCGGTGGGCGATGCGCTCGGAGAGGGTGGCGATGCCAACTATCCTTTCCTCATGCCCGACGGCATCACCCTTTATTTTGCCAATGACGGGGAAAACTCGCTCGGTGGCCTTGACATATTTATTTCGCGCAAGGGTGACGACGGATTTTTCCAGCCCCAGAATCTGGGTATGCCCTATAATTCCCCCTATGATGACTATATGCTTGCCGTCGACGAGCTGACCGGAGTAGGGTGGTGGGCCACCGACCGCAACCGCATCCCCGGCAAGGTAACCATCTATGTGTTTGTACCCTCGGAGCTTCGGCGTAACATCGACCCTGATGCTCCGGAGCTGGCCTCGCGTGCACGCATAGATGCCATACGCGACACTTGGCTTCCCACCACCGACCGCAATGCGCTGATTGAGCGTATTGTGGCATTGAAAACCGATGCTTCGCAGCGTCCGGTGCAGTTCCGCCTGTCGGTGCCAGGGCGAGGCGTCTACACCAATTATGAGGATTTCCGCACACCGGCGGCCCGTCAGGCCATGCACGCATATATGGATCATCTCGAACGCTTCAACCGTGCAAAGGAATCGCTTGCCGACATGCGTGCAGCCTATGCCAAAGGCAACCGCTCGTCGGCCGATCTTATCGAGCAGGCCGAGGCGCAGCTCGATGCCGCACGTGCCGAGCTCACCGCCATGCGCAACGATGTAATCACCCTCGAACGCTGACCGGCTACAATAGCTCAAATAGCTATCTCAGCTATTATCGCTTGGAAAGCGCCCCTCTTTAATCTCCAACCCCAATAAACCAGTTTCCCATGATTTCATTTCTTGTGGCATTGGCCGTGCTGATTGGCGGCTATTTCATCTATGGCCTCTTTGTGGAGCGCGTGTTCGGCATCAAGCCTGACCGCCCCACACCTGCAATCACCCACAACGATGGTGTAGATTTTGTACCCATGCCCGGATGGAAAATTTTTTTAATACAGTTCCTGAACATCGCCGGTCTTGGTCCCATCTTCGGTGCGATAATGGGCATCATGTACGGGCCTGCCGCATATTTGTGGATAGTGCTTGGCACAATTTTCGCCGGTGCCGTTCATGATTTCGTGTCCGGCATGATTTCACTGAGGTCAGGCGGCATCTCGCTCCCTGAGATTGTGGGACGCGAACTTGGCACTGGTGTGAAGCAGGTGATGCGCGTGTTCTCCATTGTCCTGCTCATTCTGGTGGGCGGAGTGTTTGTGGTCACCACATCCGGCCTGATTGCATCGCTAACCCCCGAAGCCCTTGACGCCACGTTCTGGGCTGCCGTGATTTTCGTGTATTATCTGCTTGCAACGCTTTTCCCCGTCGACAAGCTGATAGGCAACATCTATCCGCTGTTTGCCGTGGTGCTTTTCTTCATGGCCGTGGGACTGGTGGCGGTGATGGTGTTTGGAGATGTGGAGGTGCCGGAGGCATTTGCGGGCGGACTTGGCAACCGTTATGCGGCCGACCTTGTGGCCACGCATCCCATAATGCCCATGCTGTTCATCTCCATAGCCTGCGGTGCCATATCCGGTTTTCACGCTACACAGTCGCCGATGATGGCGCGGTGCATGACCAATGAGCGCCAGGCACGTCCCATATTTTATGGGGCCATGGTGGCCGAAGGCGTGGTGGCACTTATCTGGGCTGCAGCCACCATCACATTCACAGGTGGCTACGAGGGGCTGTCGGCCTATATGGCCGATCCGGCCCACGGTCCCGGCTCGCTGATACACGAGATTTCGCAGTCGTGGTTCGGTGTTGTCGGCGGCATTGTGGCCATGATCGGTGTGATTGCCGCCCCGATCACCACGGGCGATACGGCGCTACGCAGCGCGCGCCTCATCGTGGCCGATTTCGCACGGTTCGACCAGCGCCGCTTCTGGCAGCGGGCGCTTGTGGCTTTGCCGCTGTTTGTGCTCACATTCCTGCTTCTGCAGATTGATTTCAATGTGCTGTGGCGCTATTTCGCCTGGAGCAATCAGACTCTTGCCGTGTTCACTCTGTGGGCATGCACGGCCTATCTGGCACGTCGTGGCAAGATGTACATCATAACTTTTATTCCGGCAATGTTCATGACAGTGGTTTGCACGGCCTATCTGCTCGTGGCCCCGTCGCCCGAAGGGTTTGGTCTTGACCACGTGTTGGGCGTTTCGATGGGATGCGTGCTGGCCGGACAGTTTGCGGCTTTGTTCGTGCGCTGGAAGCGTGCGTTACGTCCGGAAATGGTGCCACCGGTTGCCGACTGAACATGTTTATAGCCCCTTCGGTTGCCGGCTGGCACGCCGGAGGGGGCTGAGATGCTTCGGCATTTTGTCGGGATTATTGATACGCCGATTTTAGGTTTTAACTGATATATGGATTTTCTCAAAGAGACAGGTACAAGTAAACTCTACACATTTCATTCCCATACGGAATTCTGCGACGGGCGCGCCCAGATGGAGGCTTTCGCCCGCGAAGCTGTGAAACGCGGCTTCACTCATTATGGATTTTCGCCCCATTCGCCGGTGCCTATCGAATCACCCTGTAATATGAAGGTGGCCGACGTCGACCGGTATTTTGCCGAGGTGGAGCGCATACGCCGCGCATATGGCGACCGTTGCCGCTTCTATGCGGGGATGGAAATCGATTATCTCGGTGACGACTGGGGGCCGTCGTCGCCCTATTTCGCTACCCTTCCGCTCGACTATGCCATCGGATCGGTGCACTTCATACGGTCGCAGGAGGGGGTACTGGTGGATATCGACGGCCATTACGAGGCGTTCCGTGGCAAGATGAAGCGCTATTTCCACGAGGACATAGACTATGTGGTGGATGCCTTTTTTGAGGCGAGCCACCGCATGCTCGATGCCGGAGGCCTGGATATCGTGGGGCATCTTGACAAAATAGGACACAACGCGGGCCATTACCGCGAAGGTATTGAGGACGAACCGCACTACCGCGCACTTGCCGATGGCCTCGTTGACCACATCATAGCCGTGGCAGCAGGTAATGGCGGGGCTCAGCGTCCGCTCACAGTCGAGATTAACACCAAGGCATACGCCGACCATAACCGCCGCATTTTCCCCTCGGAGCGGTTGGTGAAGATTCTGAAAGATGCCGGAGTGCCGGTCATTGTAAACTCCGACGCACACGTGCCCGCGCTTATTGACGCATCGCGAGCCTATGGGCTTTCGTTACTGCTCTGATTAAATTCTGGCCCCGTTCCTTTCCTGTTTATTTAATGAAATCTTGAACACCGGGGCTATCGGGTTGGGCCGTTCTGCGGGGAGCATCACGGTAAGGCCGTCGGTGGTGGTGTAGTCCACCTCGCCATGTCCCAGAAGCGATACCGACCGGATGCCGGCGGGAAGTGTGGCCATGATGCTTCTGAATGTGAAAGTGTTGCCTTCGGGCCACCGCAGTATGGTGGCGTAGATGTCGCCGTTTTTCTGTACGTAGCGCACATCGGCCGCCGAGTAGTTGTTCTTTTCGTTGAATCCCTGACTTTTGAGTGGGTTGGAAGTCTCTGCGAGCGGACCTTCGCCAAACACGGCATAGGGGCGTGTGCCGTAGATGCTCTCCGAGTTGATGTCCATCCACGCTTTTATTTCCTGAAGGATTGCGCGCTCCTTTTCATCAATCGAGCCGTTTCCTTTTATGGGGACACTGAGCAGCAGGTTGCCGTTTTTGCTCACCACGTCCACAAGCATGCCGATCACCTGCTGTGCGCTTTTGTAGTCGCCGCGCTCGTAGGTGCCGCGGTCGTAGTGCCATTGGCCGATGCATGTGCATGTCTGCCAGTAGCGTTGCTGCGGGCGGTCGGGCACGCCGCGTTCCACATCCCAAAGCAGCACATCCTTCTGGGCGTCGTTGAGCTGCTTGCCCATAACCACCACCTGCTGCTGTCCGTTGTTGAGGCGGGCGCTGTGATTGTAATAGTGGGCGAGGATGTTCAGGCCCACCGATTCGTCGCAGCCGTAGAACGGCAGCACCGTGTCGTCAAAGTAAATCATGTCGGGGTTGAACGTGTTGATGCATTCAAGCACACGGTTCTGGAATTTCTGTTTGTAGGCTTGCGAAGGGAGCGACGCCCCGTTGGCCCAGTCCCACTGGCTGTGGATAGTGCCGAAATTGCGGTAATCACGGCTCGGTTCGTGCCGCTGCTCGTACAGTTCCTGCGGGTCGAGACCGTCCCACCACGTTCCGGCGCCGTCGGCCTTGGTGAGCAGACCGTCGAAATCGCGGGCAGGCTCCATCCATGTCCAGGTGTGGCTGCCGTGCATGCTGATGCCTAAAGGCAAGCCATGCCGGCGGCAGGCATCCGCCCAGCCTTTCACTATATCCTGTTTCGGCCCGACGTTCACCGAGTTCCATTCCTGATAGGGGCTGTCCCAGAGGTCAAAATTGTCGTGATGCTGCCCGAGGGTGAAAAAATATCGTGCACCCACGCTTTGGTAGAGTGCCACCAGTTCCTCCGGATTCCACGCATCGGCTTTCCACGCGTTGCAGAGGTCCTTCATGCCGAACGAGGCCGGATCGCCGAACTGTTCTTTGTGACGTCCGTTCTGCCATCCGTTGGGGTCGTACATGCCGCGTGCGTACCAGTCGCCGCTTTCGGCCTGACATTGCGGGCCCCAGTGCGCCCATATGCCGAACTTGGCATCCTTGAACCATTCGGGGCATTCCCATTGGGCCACGCTTTCCCATTCAGGCGCAAACGCCCCCTTCTCCACAGCCACATCTGCGGCCCAGATGGAGAACATGCATGATAATCCCGCAAAAGCGGCTGCCAGACGCTGGGGTGAAGAACTGATTATAGAGCTTTTGTATTTCATGAACAGAGATTGTTAAGG
>DBFWRP010000408.1:0-5342 GCA_048222005.1 Muribaculaceae bacterium
GATTGCGGCGGCTGCGCTTGCCTTTACGGCTTCGGCGCAGCCGTTGCAGTCGTTCCACTCACCGAAAATATCGGCCGCAACGCTGACTGCCGTCCAAAACGCCTCGCACACTTCACGTGGCACTGGTGGCAACAGTCTGCACGCTATCATCAAGTTCAAACATCAGGCCGATGTGCAGGCCGTGACTGAAGACACATCGGTGCGGGTAGTAACCGTGGCCGGTGACCTTGCCACGTGCATCGTGCCGGCATCGGCCATAGAGAGGCTGGCCGCGCATCCCGATGTGGAATGGGTGGACACCGGCTGCGAGGCTGTGCTGATGGCCGACATAGCCCGCGAGATTACCGGTGTGAATCTGCTGCATTCGCCTTCAAGCGGATATCCTGCCGTTTATAATGGCGATGGCGTTCTTGTGGGAATCATCGATTCCGGATTCGATTTCATGCATCCGGCATTCCGTGATGCCGACGGCAACTGCAGGATAATCGATGTGTGGGATCAGAATGCTTTCACCGGGACAGCGCCTGAAAAGTATGATTATGGTGCGGTCTACGCTACTCCAGAGGCCATACGTGCTGCAGCCCATGACTTTTCGCAGGACACGCACGGCACGCATGTGGCCGCCATTGCCGCGTCCTCGTCGGCCAACTATGGAGGTATGGCTCCGGAGGCGGACTTGCTGTTGGTGTCGACCAACCGCTCTGCTGCCGGCATTGTGGATGGTGTGGCCTATCTTCTCGACAAGGCCGCAGAACTCGGAAAGCCGATGGTGATAAACCTCAGCATGGGCACTGTGTTGGGATTCAAGGATGGTTCGGATGCTGTCGCCTCCATGATTGATGGTGTGCTGGCTGGCCAGCAGGGTGTCCTGATGGCGGTTGCTGCCGGAAACGAGGGACACCGCAATTCCACTACAATCAAGGACGCCGATGCCGAGGGGCCTGTGATCGATACAGACCTGGTGACGCAGTCGCACATGCGCGAGAATATCTTTGTCGGAGCGGCAGGCACTGCGGCGTTCGATGTGGTTCTGACGCTCATGGACGCCGGTGGAGCAGAAATTTTCCGTGCCGGAATTTCGTCGGCAGCCACCGAAACTGTGAGCCATCGTGACATACGCGGCGCCTCCGACGGGTCGTTCGTTAATATCTCGCCGGCCGAGGATGCCGAGGGAAACCGCCGCGGCGTGAGTATCAGTCTCTATGCGCCTTTGGCCGATGGCGAGCACTGGCATATGGCGGTGTCTGGTCCGGAAGGCCGCTATATAGCCAGCTGCGATTATGGAGCGATGACGGAGGGCACACAAGCAGGAACCATCGCATCAAGTGCCTGCGGACGCATCCCGGTGGCAGTCGGTGCATATGTGTCGCGCGACAGATTCACCAATCTCGACGGCCAGACCGTAGAGTCGGGCTGGGCTCTTGATGAGCGTTATCCGCTGTCGGGGCAAGGCCCCACGCTCGATGGCCGCAACAAGCCCGATGTGATGGCTCCGGGCGCTTATGTGGTTTCGGCCATCAACAATTATGCCTCGCAGTTCAGTGTGCAGCGCAGCGATCTGGTGTTTACCGAAGCTGACGCGCAGATTGCAGGACGCACGAACTACTGGGGCGTGATGAGCGGCACATCAATGGCCACTCCTGTGGTGTCCGGCATCATGGCGTTGTGGCTTCAGGCCGATCCGGCGCTGACCCACGATAGGGTGCATGGCATAATAGCGGATGCAGGCAGCAGGATAGATGCCAAGGCGGGTATCGATGTCCTTACTTCCGGATTGTCCGACAAGGTCCTCGCCCCAGCAGCAGTTTCTTATGCATATGATGCCGCTACGCGCACTCTGCATCTGCTGTCCGACAATGTTGAGGCTGTGGAGATATACGCTGTTGACGGCCGAAAGATAGGGGAGTACCGTAATCCCGGCTCACAGGTTGTGGTGCCTGCCGTATCGTTCTCAATCGTGAGGATGCTGACGCCTACGCATTGTGAGGTGGTGAAACTTTAGCATTGATTTCCGGACGCTCGAGCCGAGCGTCCCTATAAATTGGCAGTTATAATATAATGGTCTGTCGGTTTGAGACTAATGGATTAGTTTTAAGCTGAGAATACGATAAAACAGCAGGCGCTGTGTCGGGAAGGACACAGCGCCTGTTTGTTTATGGCTCACCGGTGAGTAGATAGTGATTATCTCACAGGGTGAGCGGTGAGAAGGGTGATTATTTCACGATTACTTTCTGTCCGTTGAGCACGTAGATGCCGGCGGGAAGGGTGTTGAGCTGAGCACGTGTGCCGACGCGGACACCCATCAGGGTGTAGACTGCTTCATTGGCATCGGCCTCGGTTGTCAGAACCACGTTCTCAACGCCGCTGCTCTTGTCAGCGAGGGTGACAGTGGTGGCGGGATCTGCAACGGTGAACACGAATTTGCCGTCGTCGTTCTTTTCAAGCTCAGTTTCGCCAACTTTTACAGTAAGGTCGTCGGCGCCTTCAATAGCAACTTCAGTGCCCTTGAAGCAGGCAAGGCCGTCGGCAAGGGAGCCGAGAGTCTTGACGCGGTCGTAGGTAACGGTGGCCTCAAGGCCTTCGGGAGCGTTGAAAGTCACATTGCAGTTAACCGGTTCGGTAGCGATGAACGCCTTGATCACATTCTTGTCCTCAACATTGATTTCGTTGTAGGAAGCATAAGTATCTGTAGAGTAGTAGGGGTTAAGGAGGACTCCGTCAAGATAAACCTTATTTACCAGTGTCACGCCTTCCTTAACGGTGAAAGAGAGCTGGAAGGGCGTCATCTGTGTCCAGTAGGGGATAACATTATAACCACTTACCGCAGTTACGTTTTCGTCTCCGCAACGCAGTGAGTAATATGTGGTGACATCTGTGTTGTCAAGCCATACTACGGCAGTCTTGTCATACACAATTTTACCGGTGGTGAATTTAACCACTGTGCCTTCCTTCATGTCACATCCATTGCCATAGGGAAGCGGTTCGCCATTGACCAGTGCAGATTCGATAAAGCTACCGTTAGCAGCTGCCCAGCATACATATGGGTCGCCTTCAGAAATCTCGAGCTGGTTTACACCCGCTGTCAGAGTGACAATATCGTTTTTATAAGAATATCCGCGATAGAAGATGATATTGGCAGGATCGTCCACGTCTACAGTGTAGTGGATTGTGCCGTAGGGATGGGCGTCAATCTCGAATTCGGTGTCCTGCATCACGGTAGTGCTATAGGAATATTGGCCATTATAGGAGTCCGCTACCCCGTTAACCTTGAAGCTTTCGAATTTGAAATCGGTGTTGGGAACAAGTTCAAGAGTCTGTCCGGCCTTCATGGTGAGTGTCTTACCATCGAAATCTGCAACTTCAGTGCCTTCCACTTTAGCAGATTTGATAGCGCCTTCGCCCTGTTCAGAGTATTTGAATGTTACGGTAACATCCTTGTCGGGAACGACAGCGGTTATGGTCACAACACATTTGTCTGTAAGGGGAATTTCATATGAACCATAATAGTTGGGGGTCTGTATTTCATCTCCGAGCTTGATTTCATATATGGGTTTGTCCCATTGGCCTTTGCTCACAAGAAGAGTGTTCTCCTTTTCAGAATTGAATTTTACCGTGTTCGAGCCGGCCTGAAGGGTAACGGGCTGATTATATCCCGATAAAGAAGCATCCACGCGAGAGGGGTCATCAACAATGAGGGTGAATTCGCTGTCGCGGGATTCATCGAGATTGATTGTTTCAAGAGTGTAAACTTCGCCTTCGGAATCAGGATAAACATACAGGGACCACTGTCCTCCGTAGACATTCTGCGGTGTACCGGTCTTATTGGTAACCTTTGTAAGGAGATAAGGAGCCACAGATTCGAACACAACCGGGTTATACTGAGGAATGCTGAAATCATTCAGGCCCTGAGTAAGTTCACGCTCTACACCGCTCTCTGTGCATTTCACAGCAGTGGGCTCAGGCACGTTTACCTGAAAGTTTACGTTGTCTGCAGCAGCGGAGAATGAGCAGACCACTGCAAGCAGAGCGAATAAAAAAGAAGTAAATCTTTTCATAAAATGGAATTTATTTGATGAATAAAATGTGGCTGGAAGTCGGGGCGAAGCGGGCGTTGCAGCCCCGGCTTCCTGCCATTGATTGTAATCAGGGGTCAAAGATAGTTTAATTTTTGCAATTAAAATTACAAAAATGTGGAAATAATGTCGGAAGAACGGTTATTTCACGAGCACTTTGCGTCCGCCCACAATGTAGATGCCTCTTGGAAGGTTCTGCAGAGCTTCGGCGGGATTCACCTGTTTGCGCACCAGCATGCCCTGAATGTTGTAGACATCGACGGGAGCGTTGGAGTCAGTTCCGGCGAGGACATTTTCGATGCCGCTGGAGTTGCCCACCTTGTAGAGTGGGGTGTACATGAAAGTGCCGGGGAAAAGCGGGTTGGTCATAACGCACATCACTTTGTCGGTGAAATCGGTAAGGAATGTGGTCACACCGTTTTCAAGGGTGTATTCCTCATCGACATACAGTTCCTCGCCCGATATTTCGCCAGAAGCGGAGTCGTATTCAATTTCGCCGAGATACCATGTATAGGTGGTGGGTGTGCCGTCAACATCGGCCTGCGACGAAAGGTCGAACGTCATGTTGTTGTTGCTTATAACGGGTTCCACCGGAGCCTGATTTCCATAGAAGTAGACCGACAGGTTGGGATACTTGCTCTGTACGGGCAGTGTGGCGAAGGTGAATTGGTTGGTGGAGATGCTGAGGGCCCTGATGGTGCGTGCCACTGGCGAGAGGTCGATTGAGCTGAGCTGATTGCTCTGGATTGATGCCTGTTCGAGAGCGGGCAGTCCGGAGAGGTCGATGCTTTCAAGCTGGTTGAAGTCGAGGGCCAGCTCCCAGAGGCGCGGGTTGTTGAATGTTATCGACGAAAGAGCGTTGTGAGCCATGTACAGACCTGTCAGCGACTGGAGTTTTGATGCGTCGAACTCGGTGAGGTTGTTGTTGTTGAGATTGAGCATCCACAGGTTGGGATATTTCTCAGTGAACGGATATTCGGTGAGGGCGTTCCCTTCAAGCTTGAGTTCGCTGAGGTTGGCTTCGGGGAGCTTCATCTTGTCGGCCGGGAGTTTGGCTCCGCTGACTGAGAGCGCTGTCAGGTTGGTGAGAGCTGTTGCATCGAAGTCGGCCATGGGCATGCCGTAGAGAGAGAACACGGTGATGTCGGAAGCCTGTTCGTATGTGTAGACTTTCACATTGGCGCCTGCAAAAGTGCGCTGTCCGGGATATGATTTGTAGGATGTCTCCACAGGGTAGGGGAGGAATTCGGTGCCGTCGCCGCGCCAGTC
>DBFWRP010000409.1:0-9056 GCA_048222005.1 Muribaculaceae bacterium
AAGGCATGTCCCTACTACTTAATGGATTACATCTATGCCGAGCAAAGGCACAGGATTTTAGGTTCGGCCCTGATTTTAGGCTAAGGCGATGCTGATTCAGAACAATTTCTTCGGTTTTGTAGCCTGGAAATCTTTAAGATAAGTGGGCGTTGAGTACGCCAGGTCCAGGAAATCGCCATTGCGGAAAGCCTGATCGGCCAACGGCAGCATGTCCACCGCCAGAGGTACGACACCCTCAACAAACCTCGCGTTGGGATGCACAATCACATCGCGTGCCTTGTCGCTACCGTTGCCGAAAAACAGCACCTCACCCCTATCAAGCCATTTCCCGTAGGAGTCGGCTTCAAGAATCAACGGAGTGGGCTGCACCAGAGTGTTGAGCGGCAAATCGTAGACGGCGGTGTACACCTCCATACGGCGTGCATCGATCATCGGGGCGAAAAGCACATCCGGCTCCAGATCCTCCACGTTAAACATGGCATGAACCGACATCAGTTTGAGTGTGTCTACCCCTATCAGCGGCACATCGAGTGCATAGGCAAGCCCTTTGGCCTCGCTCAGCCCGATACGCAGTCCGGTATAGCTGCCCGGCCCAAGCGACACGGCCACGGCATCGAGCTTCATGTCGTGCCGACGAAGATGGTCGAGACATCCTTTGATGAACCCGCTGAGCAATACGGCATGGTTGCGTCCCTGCGTCTCCTCGAAATGCTCCAGAACAGCTCCTTCGGAGGTGAGCGCTACAGAACAGACCTCGGTGGAGGTTTCAATATTCAGTATGGTTGGCATGTAAGTATCCTGTATCTGTATATTAAAATATATTCCAGACGCAAAGGTAGGGGTAATTTTTCAAATTAGCATGAATTTTGCTAATTTTGAACTTCCATTAACCACCCATCCGACACAATGATCAAAAACATAATTCTCGATTTCGGCCGTGTGCTGGTAGACTATGATTTTCTCCCTATAATCGACACCTTTTTCCCTGCAGGCGAGGACGCACGCAAACAACGTTTCTGCGACCTGTATCTCAACCAGGCGTTCACCGACCGCTGTGACCTTGAGGTTGTCCCGTTTGCCCAGCTCATAGCCGAAGAACAGAAAGCCCATCCTGAATTCGCCCGCGAACTCGGCATGTTCCGCGACCGTTACCAGGAATTTGTCATAGGCCAGATGCCTGGAATGCAGCCCCTGCTTGAGCGCCTGAAAGCTGGCGGCCTGCGCCTGTTCGGCCTTACAAACTGGAGCAGTGAGGTCTATAAGGTGATTGACAGGTATCCCATTTTCAAGCTGCTCGACGGCCGCGTCATTTCGTCGGAAGAACACATCATCAAACCCGACAGGGACATTTACCTGCGCTTGTGCGACAGATATTCGCTCAATCCTGCGGAATGCCTGTTCGTCGACGACAAGGCCGTGAACGTGGAGGGCGCACGCCGTGCCGGCATGGACGCTGTGGTGTTCACAACCGCCGAAGCGTTCGAAAAATTTATCGGGAATATTGACTGATTAAGATGTTTTTCACTAAATTTGCCTACATAAAATAATGAAGTCATTTAAACTTTTTCTTAAATGGCTTCATGAGATTTCTTCAATATTCAAACCACTCTTCCTGCAGCAATGGTTCTATCAATGACAGGATTCGGGAGCGCCGTTGTGGAGCTGCCATCCAAAAAATTCATATTTGAAATAAAATCGCTCAACAGCAAGCAGCTCGATCTGTCAACACGCATCCCCGCCGGTTACCGTGCCATCGAAGCAGACATCCGCAACGTAATAGCACCAATTCTTGAACGCGGCAAGGCCGAATTCAACATGTATGTGGAGACCACCGGCTCTGAAAGCGCCGTGCAGCTTAACATTCCGGTTCTCAAAGCCTACAAGGCTCAGATTGAGCACGCATCGGCCGAACTCGGCATTCCCATGCCCGACGACTGGTATGGCGTGCTGCTCCGCTTCCCCGACACAGTGAAAAGCGAATCGACAGGCGAAGTGGACGCAACCGAGCGCGATGAAATTCTCAAGGGCGCCGCAGCCGCCGCACGTGCACTCTCGGAATACCGTGCGGTGGAGGGCCGCAAACTCGAGGAATTCTTCACCACACGCATCAGCCGCATCAGCGACCTTCTTCAGCAGGTGCCTCTCTATGAGGCCGAACGCCTCACCCGCATCCGCGCCCGCATTGAGGACGGTCTGGCATCAATTCCAAAAGTGGAATACGAAAAGAGCCGGCTGGAGCAGGAGATGATTTTCTACATCGAAAAGCTCGACATAAACGAAGAGAAACAGCGTCTGCGCCAGCACCTTGACTACTTCATGGAGACATTGCGCGGCGCGAGCGGACAAGGGAAGAAACTCGGATTCATCTCGCAGGAGATGGGACGCGAAATCAACACCCTCGGTTCAAAGAGCAACCATGCCGAAATGCAGATTCTCGTGGTAAAAATGAAGGACGAGCTTGAGCAGATAAAGGAACAGGTGCTCAACGCCCTTTGAAATCAAACAAGACAACATCTTATTCCCCCCTCTTACACAATGAAAAAAGGCAAACTCATCATAATCTCCGCCCCTTCGGGCTGCGGCAAATCCACAATTATCGGCGACATCATGGACCGTGGCGAACTCGACCTGCAGTTCTCCGTGTCGGCCACCAACCGCAAACCGCGCGAAGGCGAGGTTGACGGCGTGAGCTACCACTTCCTGTCCGACCGCCAGTTCAAGGACCTCATCGCCGAAGGTGCATTTGTGGAGTACGAGCAGGTTTACCCCGGCCGCTTCTACGGCACCCTGCGCAGCGAGATTCAGAACCGCGTGGACAGCGGTCACAACGTAATTCTCGACATTGACGTAAAGGGCGGTGTCAACGTTAAGCGTCAGTTCGGCAGCGATGCTGTCAGCATTTTCATCGCGCCACCCAGCATCGACGAGCTCCGCAACCGCCTCCGTGGCCGTGGCAGCGACTCGGAGGAGGAGATTGAGCAGCGCGTGGGCCGTGCCGCATTCGAGCTTGGCTTCCAGGGCGACTACGACCATGTGGTTGTCAACAACACCCTCCCTGAAGCCATCGGCGAGGTGGAAAGCCTGATTGCCGGCTTTATCAACAACTGATCGCTCCCTAACCCATCACCAACGCACAGTGGCGACCATAGGAATTTTCGGCGGCTCGTTCAACCCGGTGCACTACGGTCATATCCGGCTGGCACAGGCCGTGGCCGATTCAGGTGCCGTGGACAGCGTGTGGCTCACCCTCTCGCCAGCCAACCCCCTGAAGGAACATCCGGAGGAACTCATCTCAGACGCCGACCGCTGGGCCATGCTGCAACTGGCTGTGGAGAATCATCCCGCACTGCACGCGTGCGATGTGGAACTGACCATGCCGCGGCCATCCTACACCATCGACACTCTCACGAAACTGTCGCACGACTTTCCTCAGCACAAGTTCAGGCTCATGATCGGGGCCGACAACATGCTGATTTTCGACAAATGGAAGAACCACGACGAGATTCTCACCCGGTTCAGTCCCATTGTCTATCCACGTCCGGGCTACGAATGTGAGGTGTGCGACAACAGCCTGCCCACCTTCGATGTGTCGAGCACTGAGATACGCCGTGCAATAGCCGCCGGCCTTCCGGCGAACAATCTGCTCCCCGAAAAGGTATATAATTATATCCTCTCCCGTAATCTTTACAAATAATCCGATTCACCGCCGGATTGCATCAATTCCGGCATATGTCATATGAACAGCAGAATCAACACCAACGCCATTGCATTCATAGGTCTGTGCAACGAGTTCTGCGTGGCAGTGGAAAATGCCCGCGAATCATCGCGCGACGAATTCACCGACCTGATGCTGCGCCTGTTGCCGCGCATCTATATCGCGGCCTCCGACCTCACCATCGACACGCCCGAATATGCCGACCCCTACATCGACAGCGTGTTGGAGGAAGACTACTACGATGCCATCCGCCGCAACATGGAAACCCTCTTCGGCGAGGACGACATGTATCTGGAAGTGTTCGAGGAGGACATGAAGTATTCCGACACCCCGGTGGCGGCCAGCATCTCGGAAGGTCTGGCAGACATTTTTCAGGTGCTCTACAACTTCATAAACACGGCCCGTGAGGCCACCGACGAGACTCTCGTAACCGCCCTGATGGCTGTGCGTGATGACTTCCGCGCATACTGGAGCGCATCGCTCTGCAATGTGTTGCGCGCGCTCAACCACCTGAAAATGAACTCATAGTTCCCCGTCCCCCTTTATAACATAGCCATTGACATGACACCCCACCAGCAACGTATCCTCGACCTCCGCGACGAACTAAATCGGCACAACCACAACTATTATGTGCTCAACGCCCCTGAAATATCAGACCAGGAGTTCGACATGCTCATGAAGGAACTTGAGGCCCTGGAAGCGAAGCATCCCGACATGTACGACCCTCTGTCGCCCACCCACCGCGTGGGGAGCGACCTCACCGAAGGCTTCGAGCAGGTGAAGCACATTCACCCCATGCTGTCGCTCTCGAACACCTACAGCATCGAGGAGGTGGACGAATGGTTTGACCGCGTGCGCTCGGCCCTCGGAGGCGAGGACTTCGACATTGTGGGTGAAATGAAATTCGACGGCACTTCGATATCGCTCATCTATGAGCATGGACGGCTTGTGCGCGCCGTCACACGCGGCGACGGCGAACGCGGCGATGTGGTGACCGGGAACATAAAAACCATACGGAGCATCCCCCTGCAGCTGCAAGGGAGCGGATGGCCCGACTTTTTTGAAATCCGAGGCGAAGTGCTCATGCCCTGGAGCGCCTTCGAGCGGCTCAACCGCGAAAGGGAGTTCAACGAGGAGCCTCTGTTCGCCAATCCGCGCAATGCAGCCTCGGGAACGCTGAAAACACTCAGCTCGCGCGAAGTGGCGCGCCGCGGACTTGATGCATATTTCTATTATCTCATCGGTCCGGACCTCCCCGCCGACAACCATTACGACAACATGCAGGCAGCCCGCTCATGGGGATTCAAAGTGTCGGACATCATGACCCTTCTGCACGGCATCGACAGCGTGGACAGCTTCATAAACAAATGGGACGCCGAGCGCAGCGCCCTCCCCGTGGCTACCGACGGCCTCGTGTTCAAGGTGAACTCGCTCCGCCAGCAGCTCAACCTTGGCTACACTTCAAAATCGCCCCGCTGGGCCATAGCCTATAAATTCCAGGCGGAACGCGCCCTGACGCGCCTGCAGCATGTGTCGTTCGAAGTTGGGCGCATGGGGGTGGTGACGCCCGTGGCCAATCTCGATCCGGTGCTTCTGTCGGGAACTGTGGTGAAACGCGCATCGCTGCACAACGAGGACATAATCAACACCCTCGGCATCCATGAGCACGATATGCTCTATGTTGAGAAAGGTGGAGAAATCATACCCAAGATAACCGGAGTGGACGTGAGCCAGCGCGAACCCGGCGCACAACCGGTGCGGTTCGTAAGCCATTGTCCGGCGTGCGGCACACCGCTCGTCAGGGTTGAGGGTGAGGCTGCATGGCAATGTCCCAATAAATTCGGATGCCCGCCGCAGCTGGCAGGCCGCGTGGAACATTTCGTGGGCCGAAAGATGATGAACATTGAAGGTATCGGCGAAGAAACCGTGGAACAGCTGTTTCACAACCGCCTTATCCGTAACATCGCCGACCTTTACGACCTCACCACCGACAAACTGCTGAAACTCGACGGTTTCGGGCCCCGTTCGGCGGAACGTGTGATGGAGGGACTGGAAGCCTCGAAAAACGTGCCGTTCGACCGCGTTGTCTATGCGCTATCCATCCCGTTTGTCGGCGACACGGTAGCGAAGAAAGTGGCGAAGGCGTTTCCCGACATTGACACACTCATGAACGCCACATGTGAGCAACTTGCCGCCACAAAAGACATCGGTCCGCGCACGGCCGAGAACGTGGTGGAGTATTTTGCCAACCCGATCAACCGCGACATCATAGAGCGGCTGCGCAACGCCGGGCTGCAGATGTCCATGCCTGCCGAATCGACCGAAGGCCGCACCGACCTGCTCGAAGGGAAATCGTTTGTCATCTCCGGCACCTTCTCCCGCCACAGCCGCGACGAATACAAGGAGCTGATTGAACGCAACGGAGGCAAGAATGTCGGCTCAATCTCGAAAAAGACCGATTATGTGCTTGCAGGCGAGAACATGGGGCCGTCCAAACGCGAGAAAGCCCAGACCCTCGGCATCCCCGTAATTGACGAGAACCAATTCCTCTCCATGATCGGCGAAAGCTGACGCTGAAACAACCGCCAACCCAGCCGCTCACATAAAAAGCGTCATGCACACGCGCCGCACTACAATCCGAACAGCGGCAAGCGGCCGGCACATGGCTCTGTGACTATGCGGAACACCGACAACCCTTTGATGAAATAAAACATCGCCATACACTCAACGAGGTTGGCGATGTCGCGGAAGGTCGGTATGATTGGAAAATTGATAGAGGGCGAGGAATACAAAAATAGTCTTTTGAAATCAAGTCTATTATAGCAGGATGTTAAACAAATAGCCGGAGATTACAGCTGTCAGGAATATTACGGCGACAATCATAGCTACAAGTTTTTTCTTGAATATGCTTGCGAGCATCGACATTTCAGGAATAGCCATGCCCGCGCCACCGATAACGAGTGCTATCACAGCTCCTATACTCATGCCTTTGCCCATCAATGCCACGCCGATAGGGATTGCGGTTTCTGCTCTGATGTATAACGGCACACCGAGAATGGCGGCAACAGGAACCGCAAAGGGATTCTGAGGACCGGCAATCTTCAATACAAAGTCAGACGGCATATAACCATATATGACAGCTCCGAGGGCAACACCTATGAGCAAATACCAGATGATCGGGCGCAGACTGTTCCATGCCGAGCGAAAAGCAATGGAGAGTTTACGACCCCACGGTAATAGCTTTGGATTAACCATATCTGCCTCACCGCAACCACATGACGATTTTTTCAATCGTACATTTTTCATCCACTTTTGAGCATCTATTTTTTGCAGGAACCATCCGAATATAACGGCACAGGCAAATGCCAGCGCAACATATATCAGCATTGCCTTTATCCCGACTAATGCGCCAAGCATGGCTATTATAATCGGATTGAGCAAGGGAGAGGCGATGAGAAATGACATTGTTGCGCCAAAAGGCACTCCGGCGTTAAGGAATCCCACAGTCATGGGAATTGTGGAGCAGGCACAGAATGGTGTGAGCGCACCAAATCCGGCAGCCAAGATGTTGCCGAAGAACCCGGCCTTTTCAAGACGTTTGCTGATTTTCTCCTGCGGTATGTACATCAGGATGATTTCAACAAGAGCCGTTATCACGATGAACAATACGACAAGCTCAACCGTGATATAGCAGAAATACCAAAGAGTATCGAGTAATGTATTCATAGCTTCAATTTTTGAAATATTTTCTTGTGTTATTAGCAATCTTAACCAATGTAAGCATCACCGGCACTTCTACCAGTACGCCCACAACTGTAGCAAGAGCTGCGCCTGACTGCACTCCGAATAAAGAGATGGCTACGGCAACCGACAGTTCAAAGAAATTACTTGCTCCTATCATTCCTGCCGGAGCTGCAACATTATGTGGAAGTTTCCATGCTTTAGCCCATCCATATGCAATGAAGAATATTAAGAAGGTCTGTATTATCAACGGGACAGCAATCAAAACGATATGCAATGGGTTTGAAAGGATCGTTTTCCCTTGAAAAGAGAAAAGTATTATAAGCGTAAGCAACAAACCAATAATTGTACACTTGTTGAATTTGTTGACAAATACAGTATTAAAGTAATCAATTCCATAGCGACGGACTACTAGTATCCTTGTAAATATTCCAGCGACAAGCGGAATTACCACAAACAATACGACTGATAGTATAAGTGTCGCCCATGGAATAGCGATACCTCCGATACCGAGAAGGAATCCAACTATCGGAACATAAGCCACCAGAATTATAAGGTCATTTACTGCGACTTGAACAAGTGTATAGGCCGCATCTCCCTTTGTAAGATAACTCCATACAAACACCATCGCCGTACATGGAGCAGCTCCAAGCAGAACAGCCCCGGCAAGATATTGGTCGGCAAGTGCCGTTGGAATAAATGTCTTAAATACTACGAAGAAGAACCAGGCTATGCCAAACATCGTAAATGGCTTGATTAGCCAATTTGTCACACAGGTTATAAAAACTCCTTTAGGTCTCTTTCCGACATTTTTAACACTTTGAAAGTCAACTTTCAGCATCATCGGGTAGATCATCAGCCATATCAGGACAGCTATAGGTATGGATACGTTGGCATACTCCCATTTTCCCAATGTCTCAGGTACAGCAGGGATCCATTGGCCGATGGCAATACCGGCAATGATGCAAAGCGTAACCCATATTGTAAGGTACCGCTCAAAAAAGCCAATCCCTTTGTTTTCCTTACTCATTTCAAATTCTTCTTATAAAATTCTTCAAATCGGATCTTTATCTCGTCGCGGACTCGGCGGAACTCACTCATTATGTATTCCTCGGAGCCAACAGCGTCGGAAGGGTCATTGAATCCGATATGAATACGATGCTTTACGTTGCCGATAAAAGCCGGACAGCTTTCGTTTGCACCACCGCACACGGTTATGACATAATCCCACGGCTCGTTGAGGTATTCTTCAACATTGTGTGGAGTATGTCCGCTGATGTCGATGTCCCTTTCCTTCATGCCCTTTACGGCACGGGGATTGACCTTTTCGGCAGGTTTTGTACCTGCTGAAAATACATCTAATTTCGGGTCAAATGACTGGAGGAAACCATGAGCCATCTGACTGCGGCAACTGTTGCCGGTGCATAAAATTAATATCTTCATCTTATTTTCATTTAGAAGAAGTAACCATAAACCCATCCTGAGATGGTTGCCATGACGATAACAAGAGCGACATATATCACAGTCTTTTTTGTTCCCATCACGCTGCGGATGACAAGCATATTGGGAAGGGACAGCGAGGGTCCGGCAAGCAACAGGG
>DBFWRP010000041.1:0-2384 GCA_048222005.1 Muribaculaceae bacterium
AGGTCGGCATTCGGAGCGCGCATCACGAGGGCATGACGCTTGTTGCCGGTGGTCTGCATGTAGTAGCGGGCTTCTTCAGCGGCTTGTTCCGCTACTTTCTGCACCAAATCGGTGTCCCATGTGGAGCCCAGACCGTAGGACTGGGGGAATATGGTGGTGGGGCAGTCGGTAGGGACTACTTTCCCGTCTTCCGTTCTTTGGCGTCCACCCCACATGGCAGGACCGCCGAGGGTCAGCCCGTGCAGTCCTTCGTAGTGTCCGCAACGGGGAATGTTGAAGCGGGGGACACCGAGGTCGGTGGAAAGAAGGTTTATCTTTTCATCCAATGTCAGGATGGAGAGAAGATGTTCCACGCGCTGTTCGTCACTGAGCGTGGTATCTTGAAAGGCTTGTGTGTGTTGTGCGCTTGCCTGTAAGCCGAATAGCAGGGGCAAGGCGAGGAACAATAACTTGTTTCGCATGGGGTATTAGGGTTTAATGTGTTTGATATACCGGTTATGGGATTGATATCCGTTGTAACTGTCCGTCCTGCGGCAGGCAGAGCAATCCTTCAGCTTTCTTTTCGTCTGCCAGATACTTCTTCCACGTAATCTTGTCCCATTTCATCTGGTCTGTGCATTGTGCCACGGGGATATGGGGGATGGCCGAACCGTCCTTTACAAGAATGACGATGGGCAGGGTGCCGCACTCGATATGGTTCCATCCCGGAGCATACACCTTTCCGGTCTGGTAGTCTATCCATTTCTGCCGTCCGGGGAGGTAGACATCCCGTCCGCTGCCCTCTTCGAGCATGGGTGCCACGAGGAGGTTGGAGCCGAACATGTACTCGTCCTCTACCAGCCATGCACCCGGGTCGTCGGGATACTCCAGCAGCAGGGCGCGGAGCATCGGCCAGCCGTTCTCGGTGCACTCTTTGGATTGTGCATATACGTAGGGCATCAGTTTGTACTTCAGTTCGGCACAACGGCGGAAATAGTCTGTGAACTCTTTCCCGTAGTACCACGGTTCGGTGGGAGGTGCTCCGTGCACGCGGCTGTGGCTGGTGAGGAAGCCGAAGGGTAACCAGCGGCGGTAGAGGCTTTCGGGGCTTTGGGTCACGAAGCCGCCTATGTCATTGCTCCAGAAGCAGAATCCGCTCAGTCCGATGGAGAGGCCACTGCGGATGGTTCCCTCGAAACCGGTTTCGGTAGTTGCGGCATCACCGCCCCAGTGCAATGGGTAGCGTTGTGAGCCTGCCCATGCGGAGCGTGCCCAGATGATGTTTTCGCCGTGCAGCTTCTTGATGATGTCGGCCACGGTCTTGTTGTAGCGCAGGGGATAGAGGTTGTGTTCGTATAGTCCGCTACGGCCGTTGGCATAGATGGCATCCAGTGGGGCACCTTCGCCGAAGTCTACTTTGATGGCACCTACACCCATTTCAATCAGATTGCCGAGCTTCTCTTGATACCACTGCACGGTTTCGGGATTGGTGAAGTCCAGCACCACGTCCTCGTAGGGAAGCTGTCCTTTGCCGTTGCGTACGTACAGACCGCGTTCCACCAGCTCGGGGAAGAACTTATTCTTCGGGGTAAAGTAGGGGAGTTGCCAGAGGCAGGTACGGAAGCCTTGTGACCTTAGGTCGGTGAGCATCTGCCGGGGATTGTCGAAGCGGTCGGCGGCAAAGGCGTAGTCGCATTGCCAGTCCACGCCGAACCAGCCGGTATCGAAGTGGATGACGTCGCTCGGTATCTTGTTCTCACGCAGTTTCCGGGCTACGTCGCGGCCCTCTGCTTCGCTGAAGTAGGTGATACGGCTCATCCAAGTGCCGAAGCTCCACAAAGGGGGCATTTCGGGCCGTCCTACCAGTGCGGTGTATTCGCTCAGCATCTCCTTTGGCGAGCCCAGAAAGATGAAGATGTCCATCGCCTCGTCTGCCATAAAGAGTTTGGTGGCTCCGATGTAGGAGCGGCCGAAGTCGCAGGTCACGGGGGCGGAAGTGTGCATAAACATGCCGTAGCCACGGTTGCTGAAGAAGAAGGGGATGGGCTTGTACATATCTGGGGTTTCGGGCCCTTGTGGGTCGGTGACAAAGAGGTTGACCTTCTGTCCGGCTTTGTTCAGTGCGGTGGCGGACTCGCCGCAACCGTAGATTTTCTCGTTCGGCGCGAGGCTGAATACGGGATTGATGCTGCGTGAGTTGTCCGAGCCGCGCTTGATGAAGCTGAATGGAGGTACCTTGACCTGCGTGGAGTCGTTGTCGCTCCAGCAACGGGTCTGTGTCAGCAGGCGTCCGTCGGCGTCTTTCAGTACCAGGCGCCAGGGATAGTTCTGGATGAGCAGGCTGCCGTATCGGGAGGTGTACAGCGTACCTTTGTCCGTCTTCTCGGCTTTCCAGAAGGAGCGTC
>DBFWRP010000410.1:0-4813 GCA_048222005.1 Muribaculaceae bacterium
CCTTGGTACGGGTGGGCCTGGCGGGGTTGCGCCAGGGATTATGTCTGGATGGTGAATTAGCGGATGATGGCTTTGCTTACCTTGCTGCCCTGCTTAACGATATACAGGCCGGCAGTGGGGTTAGCCACGCGCACACCCTGCAGGTTATAGTATTCTACGGGAGCATTCTCGTCGGCAGCCACAACCGATTCAATACCGCTCTCGGGCTCAGCTACATAATATACATTCATTGTAGCAATATTATTGGTCTTGTTGGCGGTGAAAGTCACGGACTTGCCATCTGCTGCAGGTGCAGCATCAGCTTCTACTGCAGGTGCAGCTGCGGGCATTTCCCAGCTACCGGCTGACGTCATTTCGCCTACAGAAGCGGTAAAGTCGTAGCTAAAGCTGTTGTAATAGGTCAGGTCAATCGCCGACAGAACATAGCCTTCGGGAGCTGTAACCGTGAACGACCAGCCATTGTAAATGCGGAGGTCAATCTTGCCGGCACTTGCACCTGAGGGGTTCCAGATACGAGTCTTTGTTGAAGCTGTGCCTTCAGCTGAGAATGCCAGCGACACACCGTCGGCTGTGGTAAAAGTCTTACCATAAATTTCGGTTCCGTTACCGGCTTCAGGCACTGTTACTGCGGGGGTAAGAGCCTCAGGGGCAGTGAAATCGAAGCTGCCGGTTTTGGTGCCATCGGGCAGTATGGTGTAGCTGACGCTTACAACCTGCGATGCCAGCATCCCGTCCTTATAGGCTATGGCGTTGATTTTGGTGTCAGCAGTGATTTCAAACGGCTCCTCATAGAGTGTGGATTCAGAATCAGGAACGGCGTCACCGTAGGTGAAGAAAATCTGAGCCTCAGGGGTAGCGCAGGTGAGAGAAACCTCTGTCCCTTTAGTTACACGACCCGAAGCAATCGAGAATTCAGGGTCAGCAACGGTTTCCATACTCTGACCGCCTTCAAACGCAAGGGGAAGAATCTGGAGCACATCGTTTTTGACGCTGACGATACCGATAACAGTGAAACCTTTGCCGGTTGGAACCTCCACACCAAATGAGTTATAGATAACGAGCGAAGTTTCACCCTTTGTGCCTTCGAAAGCACCATCTGTGCCTTCGGCTATGTCAACACCTTCAATCTTAATGTAAGCGTTGATAAGGTCGGCAGTGAGAGCCTCAACCAGTTTGGGATCAACGGCAGTGCCTTCGCTCTGCGCGCCGAGTGTGATATCCTTCATTTCAGGAATACCATAGTAGGGAGAATAAGCACCTTGAACGGAAGCAAACTGAGTACCGTTCTTAACGTCGAGGTTCTTGAATGCGTTGTAGTCGAACAGAAGCATATAGCTACCCTTACTATCCCGAGTGTATAGGTTGCTACCATTCAGGTGGATAGCTGTAATCGGGCCATCTATAATGGCCTCGGTATTCTTTCCGGGTTCGGTGGCAAGGAAAGCAGCATAGCTTTCGTAGTGCTTAACCACCTTGACATCGTAAGAAGCAACGGCCGAGAGATCGGTACCCTTCTGAGCGATTGCCTTAACGGTGCAGGATTCCACAACGGGGAAGGGTTCTGTGTACTTTGTGGATTCGGTTGTAGGAGCATTGCCATCGATTGTATAATAGATAGCATCAGCCCCACCATCACCGGCAACAATGGTTACCAGACCGTTCTCCTCGGTAATCACGGGTTTGTCGACTGCAGCTGCTGCCTGACCAGTTTCCCAAGTGATGTCAATAGAGGTGAGATACATTGCGCCGTCGGCAGAACGGAAAGCGATGTATTTGTAATCAGTTTCGAATGTGTATGTGCTTACACCATCGGTAGCTTCTGAACAAGTCATTGTAGCTACGGGGGTCGGAGCATCATTGCCATACAGACCTGCAATTGTAAACGCCTCATCGGCAGCATAGATGTTTAGAACACGGGCTGCAACTGTACCCGAATTCCATGTCACAACGACTTTCTTCAGAGTGCCGCCAGAAGTGGTTGAGACCACACCCGAGTTGTTGTTTTTTGAACGGAGCTGGATTGACCCCTTGTCTCCGGCACACTGTAACGCATATGCCGCTCCTGAATTTGTTTTTTCAGCAGCAAGCGTATAATCTGAATAAGATGTGCCTTTATTCCCTACAGCTTCCTGATTCAGGACATCCGTCACCTCAACTGCTCCGGCCACGGACACCATACCCACAGCCATTGCAAGACTTAGTAAAAGTTTTTTCATACAAAACATTATTTAGGGTTAATAGATTATAATCACATATATACCAGTCAATTGCTTCATGCAGACAAGTCTGCATGAAGCAAACGGCACGTGCCGTTTGCATTTGTTGTAATCTTCAGTACAAAGATATGCATTTTTAAAGCACAAACCTACATTTCCGGTTAATTTTTATTCAACTTGCAGCCATATTGAAGTATGTTTTTCAACATAAAAATTAGGTCAATTTTTGTTTTGCCGATTCGCGGCGGTTTGTTACCTTTGCCGCAAACCATAAAAACACAACACCTATAAATCTATGGCAACCGTAAAACCTTTCCGCGGCATACGTCCGCCAAAACACCTCATCGAGAAAGTGGCCTCACGCCCCTACGACGTATTGAACTCTGAAGAAGCACGCAAGGAGGCCGAAGGCAACCCCATGTCGCTCTACCACATAATCAAACCCGAAATCGACTTCCCCGCAGGCACCGACGAGCATGACGAATGCGTTTACGGCAAAGCCGTGGAGAATTTCCGCGCGTTCCGCAACAACGGATGGCTCGTGCAGGACGATACCGACCACTATTATATATACGCGCAAACCATGGATGGCCGCACACAGTACGGCATCGTAGTGGCAGCCAATGTGCACGATTATGTGAACGGAGTGATAAAGAAGCATGAGCTTACACGCCGCGACAAAGAGGACGACCGCATGCGCCACGTGCAGGTGAACAACGCCAACATCGAGCCGGTATTCTTTGCCTTCCCCGACAACGAGCGCCTCGAAGAGGTGATACGCACAGTCACCGCCGGCGAGCCTGACTACGATTTCGTGGCACCCGACGGCTTCGGCCATCACTTCTGGGTGGTGGAAGGGAAAGAGCTCACCGATGCCATCACGGAGGAGTTCGACCGCATGCCAAACCTCTACATAGCCGACGGGCATCACCGCTCGGCGGCAGCCGCACGCGTGGGTCTGGAGAAAGCGGCAGCCGACCCCAACCACACCGGCAAGGAGGAGTACAACTACTTCCTGGCCGTGGCATTCCCCGCATCGCATCTGCGCATCATCGACTACAACCGCGTGGTGCGCGACCTCAACGGCCTCACTCCCGAAGGCTTCCTCAAAGCGCTTGAAAAAGACTTCACCGTGGAGGACAAAGGCACAGAAATCTACCGTCCCGCCGGACTGCACAACTTCTCGCTCTACCTTCAGGGACACTGGTACTCGCTCACACCGCGCGAAGGGCGCTACAACGACGCCGACCCAATCGGAGTGCTCGACGTCACCATCTCGTCCGACCTCATCCTGCGCGACATCCTCGGCATCACCGACCTGCGCACCGACAAACGCATCGACTTCGTGGGCGGCATCCGCGGCCTCGGCGAACTGAAACGCCGCGTGGACTCCGGCGAAATGGCCATGGCCCTGGCACTCTACCCCGTGTCGATGAAGCAGCTCATGGACATTGCCGACACCGGCAACATCATGCCGCCCAAAACCACCTGGTTCGAGCCAAAACTGCGCTCCGGCCTGGTTATCCACGAACTCTGCTAAAGCAGCTATGAATAGCTACGATAGCTATCGCAGCTGCAAATAACCACAGAGGGCTGAGATGCATTACATCTCAGCCCTCTGTGGTTATTTGCCTGTCGGCCGGATTATTCTTCAGCGGCTTCTACGGCGGCCTCTTCTGCCTCGGTGGAAGCCTTGATGTTGGGAGCCTCAAGGCCGTAGTGCTTGCGGGCATCCAGCGCCTTGAGCCACAAGCCGAACAGCAGAGCGAACACGCCCAGCGACGCGAACACAAGCATCGGTGTGGTGTAGTTGTACTGCAAGGGGTCGGTCACGCCGGGGTTGCTCTTCGAGAGCACGCTGCCGATAATCATGGGGAATGCATATAGGCCTATGTTCTGAATCCAGAAAATCACCGCATAGGCCGAGCCGAGCAGCTTGCCGTCCACAAGCTTGGGCACCGACGGCCAAAGCGAAGCCGGCACAAGCGAGAACGAGATGCCCAGCAGGATGATGGCCGCATAGGCTATGATGGCCGACTTGGTTGCAGGGAGAACAAAGGCGAATGTAAGGTGGCACACAATCATGAGCAGGGCGCCGATGATGAGCATGGTGGCACCTTTGCCGCGGCGGTCAAGGAAATTGCCAAGCAGAGGGGTTACGGCTGCTGCTCCGAGCGGGAACACGAAGAACACGAACCCTGCCTGCTCGGCCGAAATCTGCAGGTTGCACTGCAGCATGTTGATGGCGAACTTCTGGAAGGGGAAAATGGCGGAATAATAGAGCACACAGAGAAGAGCCACAATCCAGAACACTTTCGACGAGAAAATGCGGCCGAGGTCCGACACCTTGAAGGGATCGTCCTTCTCTTCGGTGTTGCCGACCTGACGCTCGAGCGCCTTATCCATAAAGGCATAGACAATGAACGCTATCAGACCGATAAGCATCAGCAGCACCGCAAACCCCACGGGACGCGACACGCTGATCTGGCCACGCAGAGTGGCAAGCGCGGGCGAACCGAGCACAACCACAGCCACACCCAGGCGTGCAATGGCCATCTCGATACCCATCGCCAAAGCCATCTCTTTCCCTTGGAACC
>DBFWRP010000411.1:0-1233 GCA_048222005.1 Muribaculaceae bacterium
GGGTTCTGGTAAGCGACATTCCAGCAGGTGCCGGATACCCAAGAGGTGAATACGAGGACGAAAATGTTGATGCCGTGTGCCTCAAGCAGCGAGCCGAAGATCGCGATCATGACGGCCATGCAGCAGGACTGGGAAACGATAACGAAACGCAGGAGATAGGTGATAATGCACAGGCAGGGGATGAAGATCCAGGGGCTGCTCATGATGGGTGCGAGGATAGGTCCGAGAATGCCGGCGAGCCAGGTGCTGACGCCGAGGGATGCCATAAGGCCTGCAACGGAGAGAACGCCGCCGACGAAGATGGTGATGGTCCACATGCCCTTTGCGCCGACCTCGGGAGGAGTGATCAGACCACATGCGATGAATGCAACGTCTGCGAGAATTGCGACCATGCCTGCGTCAATTTTGTGAGTGGACTGAGTAAGCCAGAGGATAAGTGCTACGAGAACAATGATGATGCCCTGCTTTTCCTTGGTGCTGAGCTTGCCGAGAGCCTTGTAAGAGTCCTTGATGAATTCAACATTTGCTGCCTTCTGAGTATCGGTGGGCTTGCAGAATACAAGGCAGAACACATAGACAAGCACTATGCAGACTACATACCATACGCATGCGCGGACAAACCACTGACCCCAGGAAACGCTCTCGCCGACGAAGCCGAGCATAAGAGCAACATAGACAGAACCGGAAACGAAAGCCATACCGAGCTGGTTGGTGCCCATGAAGTTTGCAAACCACAGGCCGAGAGACTGCTTGGAGTTACGCTCTGCGCCGGATGCTTCACATACCTGGTTGACAAACGGGGCCATCATAGAAGTCTTTGCAGTGGACGAAGGGATGATGGGGCTCATGATAACGCCGGAAAGGAGCATTGCGGTAACCTGACCTGCATAGGTTCCGGGGAAGCGGGTCAGCACCCACAGCGCCAGGCGCTTCATAAAGCCGCTATTGTTGATGCCTATCGACATGATAAACACGCCGATGCAGAGCCATACGGTGCTGGATGCAAAGTTTGAAGTAACTTCGGCAACCGTTGCAACTTTAAGCGCAACGAGCACTGCCATCGTGCACAGGACCGCCGCCCAGTCGGGGATCGCACGGGAAATGATAAGTACGAGCATGAATACGAAGCAGCCAAGATACTGCCACGCTGCGCGGCTCATTGCCTCGGTTTCTGCCGGGAGATAGGCTATGAGCAGAAGCGCTGCGATCGCAACTACGAATCCAAGAAGTGTC
>DBFWRP010000412.1:0-1118 GCA_048222005.1 Muribaculaceae bacterium
CCGTTGGCTCTATGCCGTCCCACTCGCCTTGTTGACCTACTGCGCGGTATTCGTTGCCGCCGACTTCACACGTGTGGGGCTTTGCAGTCTCATCGTCACGCAAGTGGACTATGCCCACCTGCTGCCATACGCTGACTATTGGGATGGCAGAGTGCACCCATACTGGTTGCTTACCCTGCTCAACCTGATGCTTTGGGCGCAGTCCGTTTTCATCTGCACCTCAGAAACGAAACGGGCAAGCGTGCGCACCGCCGTCCTCCTGCTCGTCGTCCTCGTGCCTTTCGCCCTCGTAAATTCGCACAATGCCCTGAGAGAAGCCTTCAACCTTTGGCTATTCCGCCCCATCCTCATGAATGCCTTCTTTCTGCTGTGCACCGTCCTCAACTGGTACATGGCCTACCGTCATATCTTCAAAACCGACCTCACTTATGTCAAATTCCCCAAACATTAAGCTTATGAACCGTTCTTGTTTCGACCGCAAACGCTTCGCGGCCTTACTCCGCGAAGACTGGACAGCCCGGCGTACACGTTGCCTCGTCACCCTCGCCGCAGGCTACTTGTTACTCTCTGTCATTCTCACGGTGTCTTGCCTCAAAGTATATTCGGAAAACGCCACCTTGCTACAGACCGTCCCAACGGATATACTGGAAGACAAGTTCGCCCACCTCACAGACACGGCCACCAACCAAAATGCTGCGATCGTCACCGTTACGGCATTCTTTTTCCTATTCCTTATATTCACTCCGTAGCTATGGAACGCGTCCATATACAACAAGGGACAGCACATCAGGTACTTGCTGCTCCCTGCCTCCACGTTCGAGAAGTTCGCCCGATGGTGGCTCTATACCGTTCCTCTTTCGATTTTGGCAGGCGTTCTTATTATTTTGGCGGCGGACATCACCCGTGTCATCATTTGCAATATGGCCTTCCCGGATTACAGCTTCGCCCGTCCCCTCCTCTTTACTTCCGGACTTCATACGGCCTCCTCCGGCTTTGTGCTCAGGATGCTCCTCACGACCAGTCTGTTGGGCCAAGCCATTTCCACCAGAAGCGAAACGGGACGGACACCCCTGCGCCGCGCACTCGGCAAATGCCCAATCCTGTTGTTGCCCCTCCTT
>DBFWRP010000413.1:0-1330 GCA_048222005.1 Muribaculaceae bacterium
TAACTTTGCTTCCAATCATAAATATAGTTTCTATGAAAAAGGCTATTCTTCTGGCTGCTATGGCAATAAGTGTGGTTGGTGCATCCGCCCAGACCACTGTCTCCGGCAGCAAATTCACCGACAACTGGTCGTTCACGCTCAAGGGCGGTGCCGTAATGTCGTCGAAACAGGTGGAAGACCATGGTTTCTGGGACAATGCACGCGGCATTGTCGGAGCAGAACTCCGCAAACAGATCACACCTACATTTGGCCTGGGTGTTGAAGGCGAATGGACAATAAATACATCCAGCTGGGCGGGAGTCCGCTCGGGCAATTGGTTCGATCACCAATATGTAGGAGTGTTCGGTGCGGTCAACCTGATGAATGCGTTTGCAGGTTACACCGGTGCGCCCCGTTTGTTCGAACTTGAGCTCGTGGCCGGAACCGGATGGCTGCATGCCTATTATCCCCACACTTCAGGTAAGGATGGCAACTCTTGGGCAACAAAGGTGGGCATGAACTTCAATTTCAACCTCTGCGAATCGAAAGCCTGGACACTTGCCGTCAAGCCTGCTTATCTGTGGAACATGAACGGCAATCCGCGTCCCAACATCCTCGGTTCCGAGGCCCGCTATGACAGCAATTTCGGTTATCTTGAACTTGAGGCCGGCATCACATATCATTTCGGGAATTCCAACGGTACACATCACTTCACCGTGGTGCGTCCGTACGACCAGACTGAAATCGATGCACTCAATGCTCAGATCAACGCCCTCCGTGGCGAACTCGAGGCGTCGGGAGCAAACAATGCCGCTCTCCTTGCTCAGATTGCCGACCTTCAGGCTCAGCTTGATGCCTGCAACCGCCGTCCGCCAGTTGTGGAGAAGGTTGTAAAGGACCTGAATAACATCCGCTACGTGTTCTTCAACTGTGGCTCGGCTTACGTTCAACCCAACCAGCAGCCCAACATCGCTATGGTGGCCGATCAGCTCAAGGAGAACTCGAAAGCAACTGTGGCCATCAAGGGGTACGCTTCGAAGGATGGTTCGGCCGCTTTCAACCGCAAGCTTGCCGAGCGTAGGGCTGAGGCTGTAAAGAAGGAACTGGTGAAACGTTACGGCATAGCCTCCGACCGCATTAAGGCTGAAGGCATGGGCGTCGGCGACCTTTTCCAGGAAAACAGCTGGAACCGCGTAAGCGTCTGCACCGTGAGCGAATAAACAGAATTCCGCATAACCATTTCCGGTAAAACGGAACAAATATTTACCACGCTGCGTCGGGAATCAATCCTGGCGCAGCGTGTCATTTTGTCCGGACGTGAATAATCGGAACCAAACCGAATTTCCGGCTT
>DBFWRP010000414.1:0-12551 GCA_048222005.1 Muribaculaceae bacterium
ATATTAAACACCGCACGCGTATTCCGTCGGGAATTCTCAATGATATTCCGCGACGCAGGCGTCCTGCTGTTCTTTTTCGCGCTTCCGCTGGCCTATCCTCTGGTTTACGCGTTGATATACAACCCTGAAGTAACATCCGACATCCCTGTAGCGGTGGTTGACGAATGCCGTTCGGCCTCAAGCCGCGAATTCGTGCGGAATGCCGATGCAACCGAGGCCATGAAAATCTGCGGTTATGCCTCCAATCTTGCCGAGGCAAAACGCTGGTGGCAGGAAAAGAAATGCTTCGCCGTGATTTACATTCCGGCCAACTATTCAAAAGAGGTAGGCCGGGGCGACCAGGGGCTCATACAGTTCTATTGCGACATGGGGCTGCTGCTGCGCTACCGCACGCTTCTTTCGGGCATGACCGAACTGCAGATGGCCACCGACAACCGTCTGCGTGAGGAGGCGATAGCCACCATGGGGCTGCCCATCGATGCCGAGAACTCCTCGATCAAGACCGAATCCTATTTCCTTGGCGACACCCAGCAGGGCTTCGCCTCCTTCATCATGCCGGGTATCGTGGTGCTCATCATACAGCAGAGCCTCATTCTCGGCATTGCAATGCTGTGCGGCACATCGAAGGACCGCCGACGCCGCAACAACGGCATAGACCCCCTCATGCTACCCGTATCAGCCTCATCCACGGTGATAGGACGCACGCTGTGCTATGTCACCATCTATCTCCCCCTGTGCCTCTATGTGCTCCATTTCGTGCAGGTATTTTTCCATTTCCCGCACATCGGCAGCGTGCTCGACTATATGCTGTTCATCCTCCCCATGCTGCTTGCCTCGGCTTTCCTGGCACAATCCGTGCAATGGATGCTGTCGGAGCGCGAGAGTGCCTTCATCGTGGTGGTGTTCACCTCCGTGGCATTCCTGTTCCTTTCCGGGCTTACATGGCCGCGCTACGCCATGAGTGAGGTGTTCCTCTGGCTCGGCAACCTTGTGCCCGCCACATGGGGCATGGAGGGCTTCATACGCATGAACAGCAACGGCTCGCCGCTCTATCTGCAGAGCACCCCCTATCTCTGGCTGTGGGGACTGACGGTGGTTTATTTCATCACCGCCGTGCTGGCCACCCGCGCCGACATGCGCACCCGGCCCCGCCCCCTGCCTGCCTGACATCCATGATAGGAAGCTATCGCCTCCGGCGATGCTCCAATAACCACTTAAAATCTCACCCTAAAGACATCGTCGAAGACGATGCGCCGTGGTTAACCCCATGAAAGCGCAGCGCATCATGGGGTGGGTGGGAGAGGTAGCAGCCGTGAGTGGGGTGCGGATGTACAATGATTTTATCCGGAGGCTTTCACAGCCGCAACCTCTACGAGGTGCAGCCGGTTTGTGCTCTGTACCCCATGATGCGCTTCGCTTTCATGGGGTTAACCACAGCTCATCGCCTCTGGCGATAGCCTTCTCGCAACGCGAGGGCAATAGGCCAAAAGGTATGGTCGGACAATGCTAAGCCTGATAAACGACTTTGTTGCTATCATAAAAGCTTGATTTTAATAGTGCTTTAAACTACAAAATACCTTAAGTAAACAGCATTGTATTGCGCCCCTACGGCTTCACGCATAAAAAATCAAGGCTGCATCGCGTTGATTGCGATGCAGCCTTATTTGTATTGACGATAATCCCAAGGAGGTCACCTCCGGGGAGTGCCGGAGGTGCCTTCTGCGGGATGTTGCTGTTAGCGTTTGAGAATCTTCTGGCCACCCATGATGTAGAGACCTGCGGGGAGGCTGTCGAAGCCTTCGCGGGTGCCTACCTTGATGCCCTGGAGGTTGTAGACAGGATCGTTGGGCTGAGCCTGGTCGGCTGTCACACCGGCGATGCCGCTGAGATTCTTCACTGTGATGGTTGCTGTGGCTGTCTTGCCTTTGCAGCTTACGGTAAAGGTGGTTGTTCCTTCGGCTACGAGCTCAACCTCTACGGTGATCTGGCCATCGCCCGGTTCCATATTGCCATTGATAACGGCAATAGATTCGTTTGCTGTACCGATCTGAGCAAGGCCAGAACTGATCTCTTCGGCCAGGTCGAAGCCATCGTATTTAACCACTACATTCACCTTGGTGCCGGGTGCGCCTTCATATTCGGCGGGATCACAACCGAGATAGAGGGCTGCTGCGTCCTCGAAATAGAGGGCGGGCATCCCGCCTTCGAGGTTCCACGGAGCTACTGTTGTGGCACCTGCTGCGAAGTCGAGGTTGGCGAACCATTCGCGGGTGAGGGCATCCTTCTCTACAGATTCGCCGTCGCAGCTTGTAAGATCGCCGTTAGGCAGAGTGCTAAGTGCATGGCAGTTCTCAATGTTGCCCAATCCTACGATACGGTTGGCATAGTAACCCTTCTGGTCATCTTTCCACGAGAGATTATCGAGAGCCACAACCGAGTTGTGAACCCATCCAGAATAAACATGGCCGCCGATACCGCCAATATAGTGGTAATAGCAATCCTCATATATATAATCCTCATTTTCGCCTTTATCCGGATTTGTAATCGTCCGGTCAAGAATAGGCTCATCGCTTGTCACAGAGCCTTCCACAAATGCGCGGGAAATATAGGCAGGCCCCTGGTCGGAGAAGCCGAGCACGCCCCCAACTGTGTGGGCACCGGTGATGTCCGCATTTACATGCACGTCGTTGATTGTGGTTGCCACATTCACATAGCCGGCGATACCGCCAACATTGCTTTTGCCGACAATCTTGCCGGTGAATGCGCATGCATTGACCTCTGAACCGTTGCTGATAAAGTTACCGCCGAAACCACCAACACCTGCATTGGGCATGTTGAAGTCGGCATTCAGCACGGAGCAGCCGTTGATCGAGCAGCCGTTGATTCGGGCAGCGAAACCGCCGAACACGGGATTGTCGAAGGTGTTGCGTTCATTGAAATTGGTTGTTGCAGTGGCATTGAGAAGGTGAACGTTGTCAAGGTTGGAGTTCACAAACTGGTAAGCGAGCAAGCCGTCGGCCTTGGCGTTGTAGCGCTGGAAAGTAATGTGCATCGACAGGTTGCTGAAGGTGATGTCCTTGAGGAACGATTTTGTAGCGGAACCCTCTTCACCGAACTGATAGAACATACCGTTGTTGTCGTTGCCGCCGGCAATCACGATGTTGCGTACCTGATGGCCTGCACCGTCGATCGAACCTTTGAACACACCGGGAATCTGAAGCATTGTGCGTCCTTCGCCATCGATGTCGGCAGCCAGACGGAAGTGCGAGGTGAGGTTGTTGCGGACCTGATTGAAGTCGCCGTAGCTCTTGATCAGATAGGGGTTTTCTACGGTGCCTTCACCCTCGAATTTATTGAACGGCAGCTTGATCATTTCCAGACGGGATTCAACGCCCTGACCAACGCCGTAATTATAGTCGTAAAGGATGCAAAGGTAGGGTGATCCTGAAGTGGAATTGGCTACATATGCCCAAAAACGCTGTGCCTTGGCATTCATATCGTATTCGCGCTCGGCAAGGATGTTGCCCTTGGCATCGACAACCGCAACTACATAATTGAGGATAGCGGGATTGGCGGGGGCCTTACGCTGCATCCATACAAGATACTCGAAATTCTTGTCGGAATTGAACAGATATGGATCCAGCACCGACGCATCAATGAACGGCTCTACTTTAGTTACATCGGCTGTGAAGGTAAGGGCATCCATGTGGTCGAAATTGCCATTACCGTCGAAATATGCGATACGGTGGATGGTGTTCTTGTCGTTTGTCACACCGTTGGCGCTTGAGCTTACATAGTAATAGCCGCCTTTGCCGGGACAACGGTCAAGGTTGCTGGAAAGGTTGAATACCTCGCCCGAATCAGGGTCGTAGAACGAGATGGGGAGCGCTGCTCCGAGAGTAAGCGAAGGCCAGTTCATCATCTGCAGCACGGTGGTGCCGTCTTTTTCGGTAAGCAATGCATACTGCTCTTCACATCCGTCGATATTGCTGAGCTGCATGTAACCGTTGCTGTTCTCACCGAAACGCGCCTTCTCTTTGCCGTCTGTATCATAGATGGCATAATAGGTGTATGTATCGCCTGTCGAACCGGTCTGGGTGAACTCAAGCACATAGCAGGGGAGCTTGCCGTCGCCAAACTCGAAAGTGATGTCACCTGTGCCACGGAATGTGCCGAGCGACACTTCGCTCGATACATAACCCTCCATAACGTCGGGCACCGGAATTTTGGTCTGCTTTACCTCATTGAATTTGCCTTGCTGCTGCTCATAAAGGGTGATGACATAATTGTTGCCGTTCTGAGTAGTCTCATCTTCATCACTTCCGAATAAAGGCTTTTCATATATGCCAGAAGCCGCATAAAGCTTGGTACCGTTGGCCGTCATCTGCATGGGCACAGCCTCACTGCCACTCACCGAAAGGATGGGGAAATCCTCCACCTTGGTGGGTCCGTTGGAACCATAGCTCCAGCGGGTATAGACGGTGTAGGTTGTTGCAGTTGGATCATCACCAGGCCAATTACTGTAGTCCATGAACATCATTACGAAGTTTTCGGCGGTCGCTGTACCGATGTTTACCTCATAAGCCGGCAAACCGGGGATGGTGTAGAGCGGGTCCTGAGCCTCGGTCTTGTTATTGAGAGAATAGACATATGTAACCTGCTTTTGTCCGTATCCTTCCAATGGGTTATAGTTGCACCCGATGGCGATTTCATAATAATCGTCGTAGTTATAGAAGTTCTTGGTCACCGAGAGGTCCACCTGCATGTTGTAGCATCTCTTGGCGCCTTCAATCAGAGGCACGTTACCTTTGAATGAGCCCATCTTCTCCCCCTTTTCATTGTAAAGTGTGAAAAGCAGGCCGTTGTAGCTTTTGTCGATCCAGTAATCATTGCTACCGGGGAGAGCCTCATAAAAGGTCTCCATTGTATAGGCCCATTCCTCTTCATTAGGTCCGTAGATATAGAACACAGAATGCATCTGGTCCTCACCGGAATATGGCGCAGTCAAGGTTTTGTCGGGATCAAGCTGAGTCACGTTCCTGAGGCCGAGCTGATTGCCAAACACCTCCGGAGAGATGGTGTTGCGGCGTTCTTTTGTAGGCATGAAGCGGAACGGATTGCTTTTGTCGTTCTGCGCCTGATACCCAAAAGGAGAGAATACTCCGGCCGCCGATGTGGCGGCAGTGCCGATAGCCAGCGTCGTGGCCATGGCCAAATGAAGTAGATGTCGCTTCATTGTTTTGTTTGTGATTAATGATAGGATTTGTGCCTGGGTGGCTATCTTAACTAAAATAGCTACGATAGCCACCCGGGCTGTTGATTAGCGATTGATTTTTACGGTCTTGGTTCCGTTGGGAGTGGAGGCCGTGATGAGGTAGATGCCGGGAGTGAGATGGCCGGTGGCCACGGTGGCGGGGTTATCAACAGAGGTGAACATGCTGACGGTGCGACCCGACATGTCGTGGATGGTGATGTCGATATGGTCGGCTCCCGGTGCGAGAATGCGGTAGCCCTCGGCATCCGGAACGATGGTGATTGCATCGGCCTTGTCAACTGCCACATTACCGATTCCGCTGAGGTTAAGCACCTTGCACAAGCCGGTAAAAGCATCGAGATTGCCGGAGGCTCCCTTTGCATCTGTGGCGTCCTCGGGCTGCATGGCAGTTTCCTGAGCTATGCGGATAATGTCGTCGGTGGTAAGAGTGGGATCGGCCGAGAGCCATGTGGCTGCCACACCGGTCATATAGGGGGTGGCCATGGAGGTGCCTGTCATAGGAGTCCAGCTGTGTTCTTTGCCGTCCTTGGTGATAGTGTAGTATTTGGGCTGCTCGGCTTCCGAGTAATACACTCCGTCGGCATAATGGCGCGACATTGCCGAAACGATGTTCATGCCGGGGGCACAGATGTGGGGGAGATGACGGCCGTCGGCCAACTTGGCCCACGAGGAGAAATAGGATGTCTGACCTATTTCAAAACCGGCGCCTGTGCCCTGCGATGTGAAACGGTGGGTGTTGTAGGAGCCGACCGTAATAACATTGTGCGCGGCGGCCATGGAGTTGAGCGTGCCGTCGCCGTCAGGCTGCAGATAGCCATCGAGCCCACGCGACGAGAAGTTCATCGGGAACAGCCCGTTGTAGGTGGAGGTGTAGACGAACACCTGCTTGCCCGGGGTACCCTCAAGGCTCAGCATCACGGCATGGTCGTCGTCGGCCTGCTGGGAGAGGAACTGCAGCAGACAGCGGCATTCCACACGATAGCGGTTGTTCTGCTCGGCCACGCTCGGCTTGCCACCCATGAAGCTTCCGAACATGAGGCCGTTGAACGCAGTGTTGTCTGATTCGATATATTTCGAGCTGACACCGACGGAAAGTACGGCATCAGGCACTGACAGATAGGCGGGATCGGTGTCTCCGACGGTTACTGATGCCACAACCTGTGTGGGATCCGCCTTTTTGACAAGGCTGAACGTCACTTTCACGGGGGTATCGTCCTCGCCCCACACCTCGAAATTGCCGAAAGCGCGGGCGTAGAAGCCTATCTGCGAAGGCCAGAGATATTCCGTGTAAGGGGATGCCTCGATGAATGTGCCGACTTTTCCGCTTTCGGGGAAGGTGGCATGCAGGGTGGCGTTGGCGTCGCCCTCGTTGCCGGAAGCCACGCATATCACAGCCTTACCCTCCTTGGCAAGTGCCGAGAGAGCCTGCGATGCCTCGTCGGTGCCGTCCAACGGTCCTCCGTTGTTGCCAAGCGAGAGATTGATCACGCACGGCTTGCCCTGCTTGTCGGCTTCGTCCTGAATGCTTTTGACAGATGCGAGCATGAATGCGTTGGTAAGAGAGCCTGCGGTGCCTGCCAGATAGATGTCGGCATCGGGAGCTGCGCCGGTGAGATAAGGCACATCAGTGCCGGGAGCGCCGATGCGGCTGCCGGCAGCAATGCCGGTGACATGGGTGCCGTGAGTGGCGTTGTTCTTGTCGCCCGGCCATACGGATACACGCTGCGGAGTGTCGAGCGTATACTGCTGGCCACCTGACAGGGTGAAATAAATGCGCTTCACGCGCGGATTGCCGTCCTCGTCGAGGAAAGCGGCATGCTGGGCGTCGAGCCCGGTGTCAACTATGCCGACAACCACGCCTTCGCCTGTGTAGGGCGATGTGAGCGGGGCAGCACCCGAATGCATTTTGTCAAGGCCGAGCGCCTGACGGCTGAGGTCGATTCCGAGCGGGCTTGTCCATTCGGTTATGTCAAGTTCGCGGTCGAGGCTCACGCACACCACCCCTTCGGTGGCGGCCACAGCCTCGGCCCTGGCTGCTTCGACATGTGCTACGACAATGCTGCCGTAGGTCTGCTGCACCTCGGCGCCGGCTGCCTTGAGCCGCTCCACAGTGGCGTCGTCCGCCACTTTCATCAGGACAGTGACCTGCGGCGCACCCTGTGCCGACGGGGCTTTGGCGCCCTGTACCGACGTGGCTGCCTGCAGTTTCAATTGGTCAAAATGGCCGAACGTGGCCTGCGCTGATGCCCCGAATGAGGCTGCAAGAAAAACGAAAGGTAAAAATCTCTTCATATCGTAATTTCCATTGATTCAACAAATGTGTGATGTATAGTCCTGAAGTCGGCAATTGCAATCAAAGGCAAAAAATCCGGGCGACAGATGCTTCTGTGATGACAAAGGTCTGAAGTCCGGCATGATATGCCAACAATAATTTTCCCCAAAGATACTTCCGTTTGCAGTTAAATCCAAACAAATTGAAAGATATTTTAATTTATGACGCCATTTTGTATAATATTACACTTATTTAACTAAACCTTGCGCCAAAAACTCCAATCAAACACGAACTATATGCCAATTTCTACAGGCTCATCCTCTACAAAAACACGTCGGCGCGCCCTCGGGAAAAGGACGCGCCGACCGGATGTACATTATCAAATAGTGCGAAATAGCTGAATGGCTTTCCTGAAAATCAGGGGGCGCAGGGACGCTCGGTCGGAGCGTCCGTCGTAATCATTAGAATTTCGCAGGTTAACGGACGCTCGAGCCGAGCGTCACTGCAATCCACGAAAATCCTGACCGAAACCAGCTAATTTATCTGTAGAAATCAATAGTTCTTGGCTTCGATTTCGAAGAAGCTCTGAGGATGCTGGCAAACCGGGCACAGTTTCGGAGCCTTTTTGCCAACAACCACATGGCCGCAATTACGGCAGATCCAGATGGTGTCGCCCTCGCGCGAGAAAACGATGCCTTCCTCGATGTTGCTGAGCAGACGGCGGTAGCGCTCTTCGTGCAGACGCTCTATCTTGCCCACCATACGGAAGCGTGCGGCAATTTCGGGGAAGCCTTCCTCCTCGGCATCGCGTGCCATGTACTCATACATGTCGGTCCACTCGAAATGCTCGCCTGCAGCCGCATCGTCAAGGTTTGCGGAAGTTTCGGGCATTTCGCCGCCGTGAAGCATCTTGAACCAGATCTTGGCATGAGCCTTCTCGTTGCGTGAGGTCTCCTCGAAAAGGGCTGCAATCTGTTCATAGCCGTCCTTTCGGGCCTGTGATGCGTAATATTCGTATTTGGTGTGAGCCTGCGACTCACCGGCGAAAGCAGCCTGAAGGTTGCGTTCGGTTTTTGTTCCTTTAAGATCTTTCATGTTGGAATGTTTTGGTTATGTTGTCTTGTTTGTCAATATGTTGCATTCTGGACAGAGGCCTTTATAAAACACATCCACGCTGTCCACCTTATAGCCCGGGAAGGACTCTTCCAGCCGGCTGAAGAGCGGCAGGTCAAAGATTCGTCCGCACTCACGGCACCTGAAGTGAGCGTGCGGCGCCTGCGCCGCCAGATCGTAACGCGTCATGCCCGATTCAATCTCCAGCTCCCTCAGAAGGCTCAGCTCGGCAAGGGTGTGCAATGCATTGTAGACCGTCGTCCGCGAAAGCGTTGGCATTGCAGCCTGCAGATGCCTGTAGATCTCATCGGCCGACGGGTGCCGGCGCGAGTTGCCGATGTACGACATAATGGCTATGCGCTGCACCGACGGGCGCACTCCGGCCTCATGCATCATCGACGCGATATCGTTGTCTGATATGGTATGATGTAGTTTCATGCCTCTTCTCAATCTGGAATTTTTACAAAGGTAGCAATAATTCCAATTATGTTAATCAATTCAATCAAGTTTAACTTTTTTGCACACATTTTAAGAGCCTCCATGACAATGGCGCCACAACACCCTCCGCAACGAAATAATCTACTACCTTTGTATCCGGCTTATCCCCAAACAACAAGAACATCTGCCACCCCTCACGAATAATTAGCCTGCGTGAGGCCGCAGACACCGGCAATAAGCGCCGGCAAAACACAGATTCTGAGAACATGACAGAAAAGGAGAAACGCGACAGCGGATTAATCTACAATCCGAACTACGATCAGGAACTGCTGGCCGAAATGGATGCAGCAGCCGAGGTGTGCTTCAGATACAACAGCCTCCCCCCGTCGCAGAGGCAGCGGCGTAACGAAATTCTATCCGGATTTCTGGGCAAGATGGGGCGGAACTGCACCATACGGTCGCCGTTCGCGTGCGACTACGGATATAACATTGAGGTGGGCGACAATTTTTTCGCAAATTACAACTTCGTTGTTCTCGACGGAGCAAAGGTGTCCATCGGCGACAATGTGTTCATAGCACCCAATGTGGGCCTTTACACAGCCACACATCCCCTCGACATAGAGCGCCGCAATCAGGGACTGGAGTTCGCATTCCCCATCACCATCGGCAACAACGTATGGATAGGCGCCGGGGTACAGGTATGCCCCGGAGTGACCATCGGTGAGGGTGCCGTGATTGGTGCAGGCAGCGTGGTGACGCGTGATGTGCCGCCGCACACGGTGGTGGCCGGCAATCCGGCCAGACCGATAAAAACTACTGACGGCCGATAAACCGCACTATGGCGTCGAGCACTTCGGGCGCAATGGTTTCGCGTATGGTGCCATACTCGCTCACCTCGCCGGTGCCGGCATGCTGCAGCAGATGGTTAAGGCCGGGCATCAGGAGCACTTCGGCCTGCGGTGCAAGATTCCTGACAATAGTAAGGTTGTCGGGATGCACCTGTTTGTCTTTTTCTCCGTTGACGGCAAGGATGGGGCAACGGATCTGTTTGAGATAGTCGGCCGGATTGAGAATGATGAACGCATCGAACCAGGGGGTGCGCACCTGCTGGGACATTCGGATTGAAGCCATAACTTCCTCAGGAACATGCAGGCCGGATGCACGGGCGATGGAATCGGCATCGATTGGTGCCGACACCCCGCGCCGGGCCTGAGCGGCCATGGTGTCGAACCATTTGTCGATTAGGCTCAGACAGTTTTCTACATCGGTCGCCGGGAGGTGTAGCAACGAGATGCCATGTCGGTTCTGCCTCATCAGTGTCTCTTTGCCGGATTCGGCCATTCCGGCCAGAGAAACAACGAAATCGGCCTCTCCCCCTGCACCGATCATAAAGGCTATGGTGCCACCTTCGGAGTGGCCGAGCACGCCGACCTTCCCCACCGGAGCAACGCCACGCAGAAACCGGATGCCACTTAACGCATCGTCCTTGAAAGTTGCGGTTGTCGCCGAGCGGAAATCGCCGGTGGATTTGCCTGTGCCGCGGTCGTCGTAGCGCAGTGATGCGATGCCGTTGCGCGCAAGGCAGTCGGCAATCACGGCGAAAGGCTTGTGCTCGAAGAGCTCTTCGTCGCGGTTCTGCGGACCGCTTCCCGTCACCATAACCACAGCCGGCACTTTCTCCCCGGGAGCGATGGAGGCTGGCAAGGTGAGGGTGGCAGCCATCACGGCGCCGTCGGGTGCGGTGAATGTGGTGTCGATGGTCTGATATGGGAACGGCGGCCGGGGTGTCTGCGGACGGCGGTCCTCCACCGGGCTTTCAGGCGAAAGGATAAGCGGAAACGAATAGCCTCGCTGGCTGAAGGTCCCGACAATCAATCCGGTGGTTATACTCCCCTCATACGATGCCCCGATGGCACTGCAGGTGAGCGAGACGGCATTGCCGCTGCAAGGCTCCATTTCGCAGGGCAACCCCTCCACGCCCTGCGACGGCGAGGCGAGAGTGCAATGCGTCTGGCCGTCGGCATCCTCAGTGAAACTGAACACCAGCGGCAGCTTCATCTGCCCTACCGGCAGTTCGCCACGCCATGCCCCCGTCAGGCCATAGGCATCACCTGCCGCCATAAGCAACAGGACCAGCACCGCCACAAACAACCGCATAGATCTTTTCACGAAAGCCAAATTCAACATCTACGTTCCTCCTTTACATTTAATTCGTTGCCTGAAATTCCCTACAGGTGATGCAAATATAACAAATATTCGGTGAAACATAAGAGCGAAAGTCGCCCGCAGGGCGGTTCGCGGTTGCGAAGCCAATTATGTGAGCCAAATATGCAAAAAATACCTCACTTAACCTCATCCCTGCGCAATTTTCAAATAAATCACGCCAATATTTTATTTTCCAAGAGCTTTCATGGCTTATTGAGAATGAATGCCGCCGACTCCTCCACCGACATATTGAAAGCCGAGGGCTGACCGTCCACCGTGATGAACAGATGCACCGAGCCCGGTATCAGCACATATCTGGCTTCTTTTCCAAGATTCTTGAGGCGGTTGACGAATTCCTGCCCCTGGTCTCTCAGAATGTCGCGCTCCGCAGCGACCATCAGCACCGGAGGGAGCTTCATCAACGCAACATCGTCGGCTTCAGCCGGCGACACAAGAGGATTCCTGCAATCCGCAGTATAAGCGTTGTTGAAGGCGTCCATCAGCGCGCTGTCCAAACCGAATCCCACCCCGTACTTTTTCCATGAGCCGGAATCGTCGGCATATGCCTTGGTGACCGGATAAAATGTTATCAGACTGGAGAATGTGTTTTCGGGGAAGCTCAATGCCGTGGCGATAGCGAGGTTGCCGCCCGAACTGTCGCCACCGATTGAAATGCCACTGCATTTCCACTGCTCCATCCTGTCAATGGCAAACCGGACGGCCGCCACGCAGTCGTCAAGCCCTTCAGGAAACGGATGTTCCGGAGCGAGCCTATAATCCACGGCCAATACGGCTACGCCCTTGGCGGCCATGGCACCGCAATAGCGCGAACAGCTGTTGACACTTCCTATCACCCATCCGCCGCCGTGCAGATATACCAACAGAGGGATGGTGTCGCTATCGTAGTGTGTGCTGCGGAAAAGAGCGAGCCCATTACCAACCTCCGTTCTGTAAACTTCTGTCGGGAGTTCAGCTATCTTGTTTCTGGATTGTCTGACCGTTGTGAGCATCCCTGCATCACCTGCGATTGCCCTGCGAATGGCCTCGGCCTGCTGAGGCTGCAGTTTCTCCGGCATGTTACGGAGAAAAGAGTCCGCTTGCACGCGCACGTCACACAAAAAGCCGCTATCGGCATCTTCGGCGGCCGCATCAGCCGGGCATATCAGGAAGATGGCCGCGAGCCCAAAGTAAAGACACCTGGCCGCAAGTTTCAGGACAATTGTCATGGCTCCTGAAATAGTGCGCAGA
>DBFWRP010000415.1:0-9285 GCA_048222005.1 Muribaculaceae bacterium
GTGGCTGATGTTGTGCTCCATGCGCACGCGTTTTGCCGGGGCAGTGTCTGAGTCGATGCCGCCTTCGTTGAGCAGGCCGAGTTCAACCATGAGCTGGCAGCCGTTGCAGATGCCGAGGCTGAGGGTGTCGGGGCGACGGTAGAAGCGGCGCAGTGTCTCTTTGGCTGTCTCGTTCCAGCGGAAACCGCTGGCCCAGCCTTTGGCCGAACCGAGCACGTCGCTGTTGGAGAATCCTCCGCAGAACACGATCATGTTCACGTCGTCGAGGGTCTCGCGGCCGCTCATGAGGTCGGTCATGTGCACGTCCTTCACGTCGAAGCCGGCGAGATAGAGCGAGTAGGCCATTTCGCGGTCGCCGTTCACGCCCTTTTCGCGGATGATGGCGGCGCGTACGCCTGTGGTGTCGTGGCGGTAGTCCAGTCCGCGGGCGGCCAGAGTGCCGTTGAACGCGGCGGGGATGGCGTAGCGGATGGGCTGTTTTTTATAATTCTCGAAGCGCATGGCGGCACATTCGGCGCCGCTCTGCAGGCGGTCGAGCAGATAGGACGGCTCGAACCATGCGTCGCGCAGGTGGTCGATGCCCAGAAGGCGTTCGGTGCCCTGGTGTTCAACAAGGAGCACACGCTCCGTCTGCGGACGGCCCAGAGCGTAGAATTTCACGCCGGCGTCGGAAAGTGTCTTTTCCACAACGGGGCGCTTGGCATCGTCAACCTGAAGCACAACGGCGGGATTCTCCGAAAAAAGTATCTTTATGAGGTCGGTCTCGCCGTCGGCGGCAAAACCTTCGGTTGAGATGGCCACACCACCTGTGGTGTTGGCGAATGTCATTTCAAGCAGGGTGGTGACCAGACCTCCGGCCGACACGTCGTGCATGGCCAGCAGGCGGCGGTTGCGCACCAGCGACTGGATGGCGCCGAAGGCACGTTTGAAGTGGTCGGCGTCGGCCACGGTGGGTGCGTCCGAACCGATGGCGTTGAGGGTCTGCGCGAATGCCGAGCCGCCGAGGCTGAGGGGGCATGCGGAGAAGTCAACGTAGTAAAGCTGCGAGTTCTTGCGGTTGCGGAGCACGGGGCTTACGGTGCGGCGCACATCGGTGGTCTCACCGGCTGCCGAGATGATGACGGTGCCGGGGGCGAACACCTTGTTCTCGCCGTATTTCTGTGTCATCGACAGGGAGTCCTTGCCGGTGGGGATGTTGATGCCGAGGGCCACTGCGAAATCGCTGCATGCCTCCACGGCGCGGTAAAGAGCCGCATCCTCGCCTGCATTCTTGCAGGGCCACATCCAGTTGGCGCTGAGCGACACGCTCTTCAGACCCTCCTTGAGGGGTGCGCCTGCGATGTTGGTGAGGGCTTCGGCCACTGCCATCACGGATCCCTTGGCGGCATCGGCCAGGGCCACCTGCGGTGCATGACCGATGGAGGTGGCGATACCGGTGCGGCCGGTATAGTCGAGCGCAACTACGCCACAGTCGCTCAGCGGGAGCTGAATCTCACCCTGGCACTGCTGACGGGCCACACGGCCAGTCACCGAACGGTCAACCTTGTTGGTGAGCCAGTCCTTGCAGGCTACGGCCTCGAGCGAGAGCACGTTGCGCACATAATCGTTCAGGTTTTTTTCGTCGTACTCGGCATCGCGGTAGCTGATTTCAACCGTGTTGTCGCGCATGACGGTCTTGGGCGAGTTGCCGAACATGTCGGCCATCTCGAGGTCGATGGGCTTGCGGCCTTTGGCGTCCTCGAATACGAAGCGGTTGTCGCCTGTGGTTTCGCCCACCACATAGAGCGGGGCGCGTTCGCGCTGGGCCACACGCTCCACGTAGGGGATGTGCTCGGCGTCGACCACGAAGCCCATGCGCTCCTGGCTTTCGTTGCCCACAATCTCCTTTGCCGAGAGGGTCTTGTCGCCCACGGGGAGGGCGTCGAGGTTGATGTGGCCTCCGGTTTCCTCCACGAGTTCCGACAGGGCGTTGAGGTGGCCTCCGGCACCGTGGTCGTGGATGGACACCACGGGGTTGTCGTCGCTTTCGGCAAGCGCGCGGATCACGTTTGCCACGCGTTTCTGCATTTCAGGGTTGGCGCGCTGCACGGCGTTAAGCTCGATGGCGTTGGCGTACTGGCCTGTCTCAACCGACGACACTGCGCCGCCACCCATGCCGATGCGGTAGTTGTCGCCACCCATCACCACCACTTTCTGGCCCGGTTCAGGTGTTCCCTTTATGGCATCTTTCTTTGCGGCGAAACCTACGCCGCCGGCGAGCATGATTACCTTGTCGTAGGCGTACATGCGGCCGTTCTCGTCGTGCTCGAATGTGAGGAGCGAGCCGCAGATGAGGGGCTGGCCGAACTTGTTGCCGAAGTCGCTCGCACCGTTCGATGCCTTGATCAGAATCTCGGCGGGGGTCTGGTAGAGCCATACGCGCGGATTCATCATCAGTTCCCACTTGTGGGCCTCGGAGAGGCGCGGGTATGAGGTCATGTAGACGGCTGTTCCGGCAATGGGAAGCGAGGCGCGTCCGCCGCCGAGCCGGTCGCGGATTTCACCTCCGGTGCCTGTGGCGGCGCCGTTGAACGGCTCCACGGTGGTGGGGAAGTTGTGGGTCTCGGCCTTGAGCGAGATTACCGTGTCAAGTTCCTTTACCTTGAAATAGTCGGGACGGTCGGGGTTGACCGGTGCGAACTGGTCGACTTTCGGGCCTTCCACAAAGGCCACGTTATCCTTGTAGGCCGACACCAGCGAGTTGGGGTTGACCTGCGATGTGCGTTTGATAAGTTTGAAGAGCGACTGGGGTTTCTCCTCGCCGTCGATGATGAACGTGCCGTTGAAGATCTTGTGGCGGCAGTGCTCGGAGTTCACCTGCGAGAAACCGAACACCTCGGAGTCGGTGAGCGGACGGCCGAGTTTCTTTGCAAGGCCGTCGAGGTATGCCTCTTCGTCGGGGCTGAGGGCGAGGCCCTCGGTGCGGTTGTAGGTGTGGATGTCGGCAATCTTTACAATCTCCTCCGGGCGGCGGTCGACGGTGAACACCCGGCTGTTGAGGCCGTCGGGGTAGAGGCGGAACAGCATGCGGTCGAACACGGGTTCGGTTCCGGCCGGCACGCGTGTGAAGGTCTCGATTCGGGTGATGCCCGACAGACCCATGTTCTGAGCTATCTCTACGGCATTTGTGCTCCACGGGGTGATCATCTCGCGGCGCGGGCCAATGAATGCGCCCTTGACCGAAGTGGCGTTGAGCGGTTTGGCATCGGAGAATGCCCAGGAGAGTTTGGCTTTTTCCTCGTCGGAAAGGCGATGGTTGGTTTCAACTGCGAAAATCGTTGAACTTCCTTGTTTGAAGAATTGAACCATTGGGAGGGGATATGAAAGGGTGATTGGTTTTGTTGTCTGTATAATGGAAGGAGGGGGTCAGAACTCGTAGTCAACACAGGCGCGTGCTTCCTTGTGGTCGCCAAGGAGTGCGGCTGCCGCCACATGCGCCGGATGACGGGCGTAGACGTCGACGTCGGCCATTGTGGGCACCACGGCGGTGAGCACTACATCCCAGCTTTCGGCCGGGTTCTGGTTGAGGCCTACTTCAATGCTCCGGAGGCACGGGATTACTGCGGGGAGCGCTTCGAGCGCAGATTTGAATTTCAGAGCCACTTCCTGACGCTGCTGCGGCGTGCCCTGAAGTTTGAATGTCACAATGTGCTTTACCATGATGGGTCGGGACGTTGTAAGAGTTTTTTGGTTGAGTCGGTGTATGAGAGTTTGAAAGAGGCGGTGAGAGAGGGTGAATGGCAGCCTTAAAACCTATAGGGGCTGCGGCGCCATTGTCGCGGCGTCGCAGCCCCCGGTGGTAAGGTCAGGCTTTGGCGTAAAGGCGGTCGCGCGTGGCGGCCACCTTTTCGTCGGTAATATAGTCGTCGTAGTCCATCATCTTGTCGATGATGCCGTTTGGCGTCAGTTCTATTATGCGGTTGCACACGGTCTGTATGAACTCGTGGTCGTGACTGCTCAGCAGCACGTTCCCCTTGAAGTTCTGGAGCGTGTTGTTGAACGCCTGGATCGATTCGAGGTCGAGGTGGTTGGTGGGCGAGTCGAGCACCATGGTGTTGGCGTTGCGCAGCATCATGCGTGCAATCATGCACCGCATTTTCTCTCCACCCGAAAGCACCGAGGCTTTCTTGAGCACTTCCTCGCCGGAGAACAGCATTTTGCCGAGGAATCCCTTGAGGTAGATTTCGCTCGAATCGGACGAGAACTGGCACAGCCAGTCCACCAGGTTCATGTCGGTGTTGAAGAACGCCGAGTTGTCCAGGGGGAGGTAGGCGGTGGTGATGGTCTGACCCCATTCGTAGGTTCCGGCATCGGCCTTGCGGTTGCCGTTGATGATTTCGAACAGGGCGGTCATGGCGCGCGGGTCGTGGCTCAGGAACGCCACCTTGTCGCCTTTCTCAATCTGGAAATTCACGTCGTTGAAGAGCACTTCGCCGTCGACGGTGGCCGTGAGGCCGTGAACCTCGAGAATTTTGTTGCCGGGTTCGCGTTCGGGCGTGAAGATGATGCCGGGATAACGGCGCGACGAGGGCTGGATTTCCTCGATGTTGAGCTTTTCGAGCATCTTCTTGCGCGATGTGGTCTGTTTCGATTTTGCCACGTTGGCCGAGAAGCGCTGTATGAATTCAAGCAGCTCCTTGCGTTTCTCCTCGGCTTTCTTGTTCTGCTGCTGTTGCTGGCGCAGTGCGAGCTGCGACGATTCGTACCAGAAGCTGTAGTTGCCGGCAAAGAGGCTTACCTTGTTGTAGTCGATGTCGAGGGTGTGGGTGCACACGGAGTCGAGGAAGTGGCGGTCGTGGCTCACCACCAGCACTGTGTTCTCGAATTTCGAGAGATAGTCCTCGAGCCATGCCACCGTCTCCAGGTCAAGGTCGTTGGTGGGCTCGTCGAGCAGCAGGTTGTCGGGATTGCCGAATAGGGCCTTGGCCAGGAGCACACGAACCTTCTCGTTACCGGAGAGGTCGCGCATGAGCATCTGGTGGCGGCTTTCGCGGATGCCCAGGCCGCTGAGCAGGGCTGCGGCGTCGGCCTCGGCGTTCCAGCCTTCAAGTTCGGCGAATTTCTCCTCAAGCTCGGATGCACGGATGCCGTCGGCATCGCTGAAATCGGGCTTGGCGTAAAGCGCGTCCTTTTCCTGGATTATATCCCAAAGCACGGTGTGGCCCTGGAGCACTGTGTTGATCACCGTGCAGTCGTCGAATTTGAAGTGATCCTGTTCGAGCACGCTCATACGCTCGCCAGGGCCCATGCTCACTGTGCCGTGTGTAGGGCTGAGCTGGTCGGAAAGAATGCGCATGAGGGTTGACTTTCCGGCTCCGTTGGCGCCGATTATGCCGTAGCAGTTGCCGGGGGTGAATTTCAGGTTCACGTCCTGAAACAATACCCTTTTACCGAATTGGATACCTAAATTGTTGACAGCTATCATTGTTGGGATTGGATGTTTTTTTGGAATTTTGCGCGAAGTTACGAAAAATTTCCCGAAGCTGCCAATCAGTTGCCCAGTTCCGACAGGAATTTGATGCGCATCAGGCGTATTTCATCCTCCGTATAGTCGCTTCCGAGTTCCTGAATGGCATCCTCGAGCGAGTCGCTTTCGGCTTCCTTGAAGTATTCGAAGATGTCCTCCTGGTGGTCCTCGTCAATCACTTCGTTGATGAAATAGCTGATGTTGATTTTTGTGCCGGAGTAGACGATTGCCTCTATCTCGTCGAGCAGTTCGCCGAACTCCATGCATTTTGAGTTGGCCAGCTCGTCGAGGTCTATTTTCCGGTCGATGGCCTGTATGATCGAGATTTTGATGCGGCTCTTGTTGGCCACGGAGCGCACGCGCAGATCCTCGGGGCGTTCGATTTCGTTCTCCTCTACGTGGGTCTTTATCACCTTAATGAAGGCTTCGCCGTAGCGTTTGGCCTTGCCTGCGCCCACGCCGGTGATGTTCTGCAGCTCCTCCATGGTGATGGGGTAGGTGGTGGCCATTGCCTCGAGCGATGGATCCTGGAAAATCACGTAGGGTGGCAGGTTGTGCTGTTTTGCAATCTTTTTGCGCAGGTCCTTGAGGATGGAGTAGAGTTCGGGGTCGACGGCGCATGCCGCACCGCTCTTGATCACCACTTCCTCCTCTTCCTCGTTGAATTCGTTGTCCTCCACAATTTTGAAGGCCACGGGCTTCTTGAGATATTTCTCACCTGCCGGGGTGAGTTTCACCAGTCCGAAATTCTCGATTTCGCGGTCAAGATAGCCGGCTATCACGGCCTGCCGCATAAGGGTGTTGAGATGCTTGCGGTCGGCTTTCGGGAGCGAACCGAACACTTCCAGCTCGTTGTGGTGGCGTGTGCGCACCTCGGCTGTTTCGCGTCCGGTCACCACGTCAATGATATAGTCGGCTTTGTATTTGTCTTTAAGAGCCGCCACTGTCTCCAGTACGGCAATCAGATCTTCTTTTGCGTCCACTTGTTTTTTAGGGGTTAGGCAGTTGTCGCAGTTCCCGCAGTTGTCGGGGACGAATTCCTCTCCAAAATAGTGCAGCAATGTCTTGCGGCGGCACACCGACGACTCGGCGTAGTGGGCCGTCTCGGCAAGGAGCTGTTTGCCTATCTCCTGCTCGGTGATGGGCTTTCCCTGCACGAATTTCTCCATTTTCTTCAGGTCCTTGGCCGAATAGAAGGTGAGGCACTGTCCCTCTCCTCCGTCGCGGCCTGCGCGGCCTGTCTCCTGATAGTAGCCTTCAAGGCTCTTGGGCATGTCGTAGTGAATCACATAGCGCACGTCGGGCTTGTCGATGCCCATGCCGAACGCTATGGTGGCCACAATCACGTTTACTTTCTCCAGCAGAAAGGCGTCCTGATTCTCCGAACGGGTCACGGCATCCATGCCTGCATGATAGGGAAGTGCCTTGATGTTGTTGATTTTAAGCAGTTCGGCAAGCTCCTCAACCTTTTTGCGGCTCAGGCAGTAGATGATGCCCGACTTCCCTTCGCGGTTCTTGATGAACTTGATGATGTCGCGGTCGGTGTTGGCGGTTTTCGGACGTATTTCGTAATATAGGTTGGGGCGGTTGAACGACGATTTGAACACCTTGGCCTTGGTCATGCCCAGGTTTTTCTGGATGTCGTGCTGTACTTTTGGGGTTGCCGTGGCGGTGAGGGCTATCACCGGACGCACGCCGATCTCGTTGATGATGGGGCGGATGCGGCGGTACTCCGGCCGGAAATCATGCCCCCACTCCGAGATGCAGTGGGCTTCGTCGACGGCATAGAACGATATGGGAACGGTCTTTAGAAATTCTATGTTCTCCTCTTTGGTCAGCGATTCGGGCGCCACATACAGCAGCTTGGTTTTGCCCGAGGCGACGTCGGTTTTCACCTGGTCGATGGCGCTGCGGTTGAGCGAGGAGTTGAGAAAATGGGCGATGCCGTCGTCGGTGCTGAAATTCCGCATGGCGTCAACCTGATTCTTCATCAGTGCGATGAGCGGGGAGATGACGATGGCAGTGCCCTCCATGAGCAGCGACGGCAGCTGATAGCAGAGCGACTTGCCTCCGCCGGTGGGCATAAGCACGAACACGTCGTTGCCGTCCATCAGCGAGAGCATTATTTCCTGTTGGTTGCCCTTGAAACTGTCAAATCCGAAATGGACTTTCAGGGCGTCTGCAAGCTGTTGTTGAGTTGTCATGGATAAATTGGAGATATGAGCGGGTTGTGAGAGATTGGCTTGCCCGTGGGGGCTGTAATCAATGTTTTTCTATCCCTTTGTTGAGCTCGAAGTGCGATTGCTGGAGCTTTTCGAGCACATAGGGGGCGGTGACATTGAAGGATTGTTTTTTCGAGGATGGGAGCTCATACATGGAGTCGATCATCACGGTCTCCACAATGGCGCGGAGGCCGCGGGCACCGAGCTTGTACTCTATGGCCTTGTCCACAATCATGTCGAGGGCTTCCGGCTCGAAAGTGAGTTTGATGCCGTCCATGGCGAACAGCTTCTCGTACTGCAGGGTAATGGCGTTCTTAGGCTCGGTGAGGATGCGCCTCAGAGCAGTGCGGTCGAGCGGTTCGAGGTGGGTCAGGATGGGCAGTCGTCCAATGATTTCGGGAATCAGTCCGAACGATTTGAGGTCCTGCGGAGCCACGTAGCTAAGATAGTTTTCCTTGTCCACGCGCTTGCGGGCCGGGTCGGTGGAGTAGCCCACCACGTTGGTGTTGAGGCGCTGGGCGATTTTACGCTCGATGCCGTCGAAAGCACCTCCGCAGATGAACAGGATGTTCTTCGTGTCCACCGGAATCATGTGCTGCTCGGGGTGCTTGCGTCCGCCTTGCGGAGGCACGTTCACTATGGAGCCCTCAAGCAGTTTCAGCAGGCCCTGCTGCACGCCCTCGCCGCTTACGTCGCGGGTGATGGAGGGGTTGTCGCCCTTGCGGGCTATTTTGTCGATTTCGTCGATGAACACTATGCCGCGTTCGGCCTTGGCAACATCATAGTCGGCCACCTGGAGCAGGCGCGTGAGCAGGCTCTCGATGTCCTCGCCCACATAGCCGGCCTGAGTGAGCACGGTGGCGTCGACGATGGTGAACGGCACATCGAGCATGCGGGCTATGGTTTTGGCAAGGAGGGTCTTGCCGGTGCCGGTGGGGCCGACGAGCACGATGTTGCTTTTTTCAATGTCGACGTCGTCGGTGGGCTGCTCGAGGCGTTTGTAATGGTTGTAGACGGCCACCGACAGATAGCGTTTGGCGGCGTCCTGACCGATTACGTACTGGTCGAGTTCGCGGCAGATCTCTTTTGGCTTGGGAAGCTTCTTGAGGTCGAGCGGTTTGGCTTTGGCGGCTTTCTCTTTCTGGTCCTCGCCACGGAATTCGGCAAGAAGTTCGTGGATGCGGTCGGCGCATTCGGCACACAGGCACACGTTGTGCTGAAGTCCCGAGGGGATCATCACTTCGCTTTCCGATTCGGGCCGGCCGCAGAAAGAACAGCAAATCTGATTTTTTTTAGCCATTTGTATGTAAATACAGCTTTATTTCGTTTTCGTTTATTCCGCATCGTGGCAGTCGTGACAGGTCACGACCCTACAACGGTGACGGAATGGAGGGGCATATGCCGGGGGCTGGGCGTCAGGCCTGCTGACCCTTCACCAGAACGCGGTCAATCATGCCGTAGTCCAGAGCTTCCTGGGCTGTCATCCAGTAGTCGCGGTCGGAGTCACGTTCCACTTTCTCGAAGGGCTGGCCCGAGTGGTCGGCTATGATGTTATAG
>DBFWRP010000416.1:0-3239 GCA_048222005.1 Muribaculaceae bacterium
GGCATTACTAATGAATGCCAACATTGCCACAACGCCCGCGATTAAAGAATAGATACCATAATCGTTTTGACCCAGTGCCTGAAGTATTAATCTTGTAGAATATAGTGCGACAACTATCGATATTAGCGAACGGGAATACTGTGCGATTGTATTTATAATCACACGAGTAGATGCTTTTTGTATGGGATGTGTCATGAAAGCGTTGTTGCGCAGAAGGAAGTCAGTCGCGGGTGTAGACGCAGGAGGAGGGGCCGGGGGTTAATCGTCGTTGTCGAAAGCGGAGGGGGTTACTATGGTGTCAAGAAAGGTAGAGGAAGTTGAGGTGCTTGCGGAGGCGGCATTGGAGGATAAGCCTGCAAGCGCACGGAAGCGGACAATCGTGCGGGGCATAACGTCCTTATAGAGGTCCTTTAAATCGTTCTGCACATGCCTGTTCACTTCATAGTCACGTGACACAATCTGGCCAAGCACTTCCTTTTTATAGGGATATACCGGATAATGGTTCTGCTTTGTGGCATTGTTTGATGCCTGCATTGGCCGGAGATTGCGGAGGTCGTCGATGAGTTCCTGCGGCACTCCAAGGTCTTTGAGGGTGCTTTCAGGATATGTGTGGTCTATCTCCCACCCGCGCGGCGAATGGTCGTTGGCGTATTCATCCCATTTTATCATGTCGCCGCATGGGTCAAGGCGGTAAATTGACGGATCTTTGTCGGGGATGGTTTCGGCTTTATCCCAGATTGCCGCCTTGGCATAATCTGTCCACCGACCTTCCGAATCTTTGAGTGCCGGATGAGTGGAGTCTCCCGTTTTTCGCTTGATAATCATGGTGAGAATTTTAAATCAGTATATTTCGGGGGAGTGTCAGTCGCGGGCGAAGAGGTCGCGGGTGTAGACGCGGGAGGCGACGTCGGAGAGCTCGGGGGAGGTGCGGTTGGCCAGGATGGCGCGCGAGAGGCGCTTGAACTCGGCCAGGTCGTTGACCACGCGGGAGCCGAAGAAGGTGGAGCCGTCAGGGAGGGTGGGCTCGTAGATGATTACGGTGGCGCCCTTGGCCTTGATGCGCTTCATCACGCCCTGGATGGACGACTGGCGGAAGTTGTCGGAGTTCGACTTCATGGTGAGGCGGTAGACGCCCACGGTGCATTCCTGCTCGGGGGCGGTGCCGAAGGCGCTGCGGGTGGTGTAGTCGTACCATCCGGCCATGCGCAGCACGCGGTCGGCGATGAAGTCCTTGCGGGTGCGGTTGCTCTCGACGATGGCCGACATCATGTTCTGGGGTACGTCGGCATAGTTGGCCAGCAGCTGCTTGGTGTCCTTGGGGAGGCAGTAGCCGCCGTAGCCGAAGGAGGGGTTGTTGTAGTGGGTGCCGATGCGCGGGTCGAGGCCGATCCCCTCGATGATGGCGCGGGAGTCGAGGCCCTTGACCTCGGCGTAGGTGTCGAGCTCGTTGAAGTAGCTCACGCGCAGGGCCAGGTAGGTGTTGGCGAAGAGCTTCACGGCCTCGGCCTCCTTCATGCCCATGAACAGCGTGGGGATGTCCTTCTTCTCGGCCCCCTGCTGCAGCAGGGCGGCGAAGGTGCGGGCAGCCTCGGTCAGGGCCGGGATGTCGGCGATGGCGCGGATGGCGCGGTTCTCCTCCTCGAAACGCGGGTCGTCGATGAGCTTGGGCGAGCCGACGATGATGCGCGAGGGGTAGAGGTTGTCGTAGAGCGCCTTGCTCTCGCGCAGGAACTCGGGCGAGAAGAGCAGGTTGAGGCGGCCGACACCCTGGGCGGCGTAGCGCAGGTAGAGCGAGCGGCAGTAGCCCACTGGGATGGTGGATGTTATCACCATCACGGCCTCGGGGTTGACGCTCAGCACCAGGTCGATGACCTCCTCGACGTGCGAGGTGTCGAAGTAGTTCTTCTCCGGGTCGTAGTTGGTGGGGGCGGCTATGACCACGAAATCGGCATCGCGGTAGGCCGCCGCGCCGTCGAGTGTGGCAGTGAGGTCGAGCGGCTTCTCGGCCAGGTAGCGCTCGATGTATTCGTCCTGGATGGGCGACTGGCGCCGGTTGATCATATCCACCTTTTCAGGGATGACGTCAACGGCCGTCACATGATGGTGCTGGGCCAGCAGCGTGGCGATGCTCATCCCCACGTAGCCCGTCCCGGCCACCGCTATGTTGTATTTCTGTTTCATGAGAGGTTGTTTATATCAAGATTTATCGATTTATGTAACGTAAAGACAATTTTTTCAGGATATAATGCGGCATGAATATAAAACCGAAGAAAAGATAGGCACGTATGGAACTCCACCCTAAGATCTCGCGATATACTAATAGATTATATTTTACAAGATCTGTCTTTTTTCGCGACAGCGACTGGCTTCTTTCCCGGTAGATAGCAAGCGGCTCTTTCATCCCAAGTGCAAAGCGGCATTTCAGCAGCACTTTTAGTTTTAGTGCCCAATCCTGACGCTTGCGCAGTTCAGGCATATAGACTTTTCCTACCTTTTCGGTGTCATACATAGCCGTAAGGCATCCGATTTTATCATCTCTTTGCATTGAGCTCAGCGTTTCACGTCTGCGACATACAACAATGCCCTTGTTTTCTCCCTTTTCATCGCATGTCATATAAGATGTATAGGAAAACGCGCAATCTTTCGCTGCCATGAAAGCCAGTTGCTTCTGAAGTTTATCCGGATACCATCGGTCATCACTATCACAGAATGCAATATAGCGGCCTTTCGCTTCTTTGATCGAATTATTCCGTGCCACTCCTGCTCCTGAATTCTTATCCAGTTTAAAGAGCCTGATACGGTTGTCCCGGTCGGCATATCTGCGAATTATTTCACGTGAATTATCGATGGAGCAATCGTCTGTCACAAGCAACTCCCACTCCGGATATGTCTGCAAAACAATGGAATCAATTGTTTCTGCAATGAATTGGGCACAATTGTAGGAGGGAGTGATGATTGACACCAATCCGTAGCTCTTCATGCGGTAAAATTGTTAAAGTGATGAAAACGGCGCAAAGGTTGGACATGCACCGGATAGAGGTTAAATACGTTTTTTAACCCAGGCAGTCTGTCCAAACAAGTTGCCTAAAGTAAAATCAAATGAATCGGGAGAGAATCGGACATAACCACTCCAAGGATAGAATGTTAATTCTCCAAAGATTATTTTGCCAGAAATGTTGTATAGGTCTACACGAACAAAAGGGAAATCAGCGGCAAGTTTTTCTGCCACAGAAATCATA
>DBFWRP010000417.1:0-4708 GCA_048222005.1 Muribaculaceae bacterium
CCCTGGCACCGGCTGGCCATCAAGACCAACCTCCTCTACGACGCCATCCTCATGCCATCGCTCGAAGTGGAGTACCGCTTCAACGACAACTGGACGGTCAACGCCGAAGGCGACGTGGCATGGTGGCACAACGACCCCAAGCACAAATACTATCAGGTGATGATCCTCTCCGGCGAAGGCCGCTACTGGTTCAAGCACTACAACAACCGCCCCTGGCACGGCTTCTATGTGGGAGCATTCGGTGGCGGCGGAAAGTATGACCTTGAGAACGGCAAACGTGGCTACAAAGGCACAGGCTATATGGCCGGCATCTCGGCCGGATTCATGTTCCCCGTGAGCCGCAACATATCGTTCGAGGCCGGACTGGGCGTGGGCTATCTCAACACCAAATATGAGGAATACCTCCCCTTCGAAGGTCACTACGTGTACCAGCAGACTTCGCGCACCGGCTACTTCGGCCCGCTCAAGCTCAAATTCGCACTCGTGTGGCGACTGTGGGACATCAACAAGAACAAGAAAGGAGGAGCTGCCAACCTATGAAAATACAATTTAAACTCACGGCCGCAGCAGCCGCATTGCTCTTTCTAACCACAGGCTGCCGTAAGGAACTCTGCTACGACCACGACCAGCACTCGCTGGCATGCCGCATAGCCCTCAGCCCCGACTGGGAACAGGAATGGGAACGCGACTACGGCACACAGTGGCCGTCGGCATGGGATGCCGAACGCTTCGGCATCGGTTACGACGACCTGCGCCCCGCCACCGCCTCCGGTCTGGCAGTGTTTGTCTACGACGACGTGCATTCCGAGACACCCCGCATTGCCAAGGAGTTCCACATCGCCCCGGAGGGCGAGACGGTGATGGTGAGCGAAGGCGACCACCGCCTGCTCATCTTCAACGACGACACCCGCAACATCATCATTGACGACATGGCCTCGCTCCCCTCGGCACGCGCCACAACCCGCGTGCGTTCGCGCGCCTCCTACGCCGAGTTCCACCGCAACGAGGAGACCGTCGGACCGCCCGACATGCTCTACGGACACTATCAGCCGCTCATCACCACCACGCTCAACACCGCGTCTATGCCCTACGGCTTCACCCTGCGCCCGCTGGTCTACACCTATCTCATCCGCTATGAGGTGGAGGAAGGGCTGAGCTATGTGGCTGCCGCACGCGGCGCCATCGCAGGCATGGCCCGCAACGTGTTCCTCACCGACGGCCACACCGGTGACGAACCGGCAACGGTGCTCTACGACTGCACCGTAACATCCTACGGCGTGGAAGCCCGCGTGCTCTCGTTCGGTGTGCCGGGATTCCCCGACCGCTATTACGACCGCTCCGGTTGGCGTGTACCCGACGACGGCGCACGCTACACCCTCAACCTCGAGCTGCTGCTCAACACCACGCAGAGCTTCACGCTCGACTTCGATGTGACCGACCAGGTGAAGACACAGCCGCGCGGTGGCGTGATCACCGTGACCGGCATCCGCATCGGCGGTGGCGGCAAACCCTCGGGCGACGGTGCTTTCGATGTGAACATATCCGACTGGGGTCCCTATCAGGACATTCCGCTCAACTGATGCCGGGCGGATTGCAGCCCTGCCCTGACTAAGGTGGACGCACAGACCGTGCGTCCCTACAACGCAAATTTATAATTCAATATATTAACCAAATTTCTTCATTAATCCCTTTTTTATGAAAACCAAAAGTTATCTCTTCGCAGCGGCATCGGCCACGCTGATGCTTGCAAGCTGCACGCAGAACGAGGTTGTGGAAATGCCCGCAACCCGCGCCATCGGTTTCGGCACCTACGTGGGCAACACCTCCCGCGCAGCCGCTGAGGACACCGACCTTGCTTTCCTCAAAAATGAGACCAAGGGCAACGGCTTCTATGTGTTCGGTTCCTATCTGAATACTCCAAACGACATCAATACCGAAATCGTTGTTTTCGATGGCAAAAGCAGTCAGTCGCATGTAATGTACAAAGGTTCTGCATGGGGTTATTCTCCCATCAACTACTGGCTGGTAGGTAAGCAGTATCGATTTGTCGCCTACGGTCCTGCAGCCGCCAGCAACAACGGAACAGCCACATTCAAGTATGCAGACAACACCTTGTCTGTAGAAGATTTCGAAGCAACAGGTAACCTTGACCTTGTTGTGGCAGAAGGCAAGAATAACGTTAATGACTATATCCTTGCATCTGAAACTGCTACAATGGAGGCAGTTAAGTTCAAATTCTTTCATGCTCTCTCGAAAGTTCGTTTCACCTTCAAGAACGGCTGGCGTAACCTCGTCACCCTTCATGTCTCCAAGGTTACGCTGAAAGGTGTCAAGAGAACCGGCGACCTCGTGACTACAGGAGATCTGGCTGATGCAAACGCACCGTTCGCTCTTAGCCAATGGTCAAATCAGGCTAAGAAAACTGAAGAAGAAGCTAACAACTACACCTGGGCAGATCAGTTCACATCCGAAACCACCAACGAAAGCTATCCCTATGAGTATTTCCTCATGCCGCAGGCTCTTGAGGCAGATGCCATCAAGCTGACATTCACCTGCCAGGTGACCAACGATCAGGGTAACGGTCCCAATCTCGGTGCCGGAGCAGGTAAACCCGTTGACGTATCGGTAACTATTCCTGTTACCACTAACGTTTCTGCATGGGAACCCGGAAAGGCTTACAACTACACCCTTACCATCGACGGTGACCTCTTCGGTCTCAAACCCATCCAGTTCGATACAGTTGAAATGGTTGAATGGGTTAACGCACAGGACCAGCCTATCCCCAATCCCCAGCCCTAATTTTGCTAAAAAATAAACAACCCCTTGAACACTCCGCGGCGGAGGGGGCATGCCCCCTCCGTCACGGATGTTCAAAATCTTCTCCCAGTTGCACCATCTGATGTAGGGTCGCGACTGCAACCGGGGAATCAAAAAGTAAATTCGACTAAAATTTCCGCATTAAGGCAGTCGCGGCAGGCCGCGACCCTACTGTATGACGGACACTTGCATTCCCCCTCTCCGATTATCTCCCCCCTCTCTCCTTTTTTCTTTTGACTATAATGATGAAACTCCACATATACCTCCTGCGTTCCGGCCTCTATGCGGCGGCAGCCATGATGGCCGCGGCCTGTTCGGGCGGCAGTTCCGACGAGCCTGCCGTTCACCCCGGCATCGACACGGCAGGCAAGGCCATGAGCTTTGCCATTTCCGATGCAAACCTGCCGCTGGGTGCTTCGGCCGCATCGCGCGCCCAGATCACCGGCGACGGCCTCACGGAATTCACCGTTTGGGCATCGATGCGCTCCATAGCCGACGCGAATCCCGGCGCGTGCACCCCGGTGTTCTCAACCGGCGAGCCTGCCTCGCCCACCGATTTCGTCACCGTCGGCAAGGATGCCGGCGCCTGGAACTATGCCGACGGCAACCAGAACATGGCCTACTGGCAGAACCAGAGCTTCTACTCGTTCGCCGCTTTTGCCGCGGCCTATCCGGCCGGCACACCCGACACCGACAAGGTGACTCCGGTTTTCGCCGCCAACGGCCACACCGACATGGAGGGACACAACCACCATCTCACCATAGCCGGATTCAACGGCACCCGTAGCGCCGACCTCATCTACGCCACCGAGACACGCATGGTGGAGGACCTCGACGCCGACACCGGTCCGGTGAGCCTCACATTCCACCACATCACATCGCGGCTGCAGATTGTGGGACGCGTGGACCCGCTGCTCGTCACCGACGGGCGCCCCAACCCCACTGTCACCGTCACCTCCATCACGCTGTCGGGCATGGACACTCAGGGTGCATGGAACGGAAGCGCCTTCGATCCCGCCGCATCTACCGACTACTCTTGGACATCGTCGGCCCCCGGCACCTACGCCACCAATTCCACCCCGTTCAGTGTCGGCACAGGTGAGCCCACCGACCTCTTCAACCCTGCCGCCAACCCCGACGGCACCGACATTCTGATGATTCCGCAGGACATCCCAGCCGAATCGGTTGTCACCATCACCTACCGTCACAACGAGGGCGACGACACGGCACAGCACACCGTAACGCTCAACCTCTATGAGGCCACAGTGGCCATCGGCGCAGCCCACTGGCTCCCCGGCCGCTCCTATCGCTACACGGTGAACTTCGGCGCCGCCGATTACATCCTTTTTGACGCACCCACTGTGGAGCAATGGGACTATCAGACAGGCGGCAACATCATCGTGCAGCCCACCAACTAAGCCTCCCCGACTGCCACCCCGACCACACATCCAGCAAAATCACACAACAAGCATGAAACGATATATATCCCCCCTCATATTCCTCGCCCTTCCGGGCCTGGCGCTGCTCACCGGCTGTTCGGCCGACGGCAACGAGCCCCCCATGCCCGAGCCGGACCCCACACAGAGCATCGTGTTCGGGCAGGCAGCCGCCTCTGGAGGCATCGACGCGCAGAAGCAGGCATCGACGCCGTCGCGTTCCACCCTCCTCAACGCCCTTCCGGAGGGAGCGCAGGCCAGGGTCTACGGCTATTGCGTGCCGCTGTCGGTGAGCCTAAACGCCGACCCGGCATCGGCCACACTGCCCTGGGTGCAGAAGGCCAACTATTCCGTGCCCGATGTGTTTCCGGGAAGCGATACCAGCGAGGGCAACATTGCCGGCACCACGCTCACCGTTAACAACGGGCGCCTGAAATACGACGGCACCCCCAAGC
>DBFWRP010000418.1:0-7079 GCA_048222005.1 Muribaculaceae bacterium
CATTCATTCTATTGTTGTTCCTTGTATGACACAAATATATGTATTATATCAGTACCTTGTATTACAAAGTACCTTATATTAAGCATAATTAACAAGACGAGAGCTACTTTACTATGTTCATAGGACAAGTATAATCAATATCATAATGTAATATAAATAGGGAAATTTCCCCATTCTAATCTTTACCTACTTTCTTTTTGCTATTCTAAAAGCTTTTCATATCTTTGTTTCTGGCCCTAATCTATTACGTAATGAAAGTACTAACTATCCATGATTTGGAAGCAATCAAGAAGAGGGCAGAAAACGCACTTCTGTTGCGCGAACAAAGCAATGAAGCAGTGGCCGAACAATGCTGCGGACTGGCGGCAGGCACTAAACATCTGCAGATTCTGATTTGCGGCGGCACGGGATGCAAGGCATCCGCCAGCCATGTCATCGCTGAAAAACTTCAGCAGGCACTCGAGAAAAACAAGATTACCGACCAAGTAAATGTAATCACCACCGGATGCTTCGGCTTCTGCGAGAAAGGACCGATTGTTAAGATTATCCCCGACAATACCTTCTATACGCAGGTCACTCCCGAAGATGCGGAAGAAATAGTCAGCGAACACATCATCGGCGGACGGAAGATAGAACGGCTGCTCTATGTGGACCCGAAAACAGAAAAGGCCGTCAGCGACTCCAAGCACATGGACTTCTACCGGAAGCAGATGCGCATCGCCCTACGAAACTGCGGCTTCATCGACCCGGAGAATATAGAAGAATACATCGGCTTGAACGGTTACCGCGCACTGGCAGACAGCCTGCTGAACGGTACGCCGGAAGCGGTAATAGAAGAAATAAAGCGCTCCGGTCTGCGTGGACGCGGCGGCGGCGGTTTCCCCACCGGAAGGAAATGGGAACTTGCCAGCCGGCAGCAAGCCGACACCAAGTACGTGGTGTGCAATGCCGACGAAGGTGACCCCGGCGCATTTATGGACCGCTCCATCATGGAAGGCGACCCGCACTCCATTGTAGAAGCGATGGCGCTTTGCGGCTACTCCATAGGTTCGTCCAAAGGCTTGGTCTACATCCGTGCCGAATATCCGCTTGCCATCCAACGGCTAAAGACTGCCATTGCACAAGCCCGCGAATACGGATTGCTGGGAGACAACATCTTCGGCACCGGCTTCTGCTTCGACATCGAGATACGCTATGGCGCAGGCGCCTTTGTCTGTGGCGAAGAGACGGCACTCATCCACTCCATGGAGGGAAAGCGCGGAGAGCCTACCTTGAAACCTCCCTTCCCGGCAGAGTCCGGCTATCTGGGCAAACCCACCAACGTGAACAATGCGGAGACGCTTGCCAACATACCTATTATATTGACACGCGGTGCAGAATGGTTCTCAACTATCGGAACTGAATTCTCCAAGGGGACAAAAGTTTTTGCCCTTGCAGGAAAAATAAATAACGTAGGATTGATAGAGGTTCCGATGGGAACCACCCTCCGCGAAGTAATCTACGAAATAGGCGGCGGCATCAAAGGCGGCAAGAAGTTCAAGGCTGTGCAGACCGGAGGTCCTTCGGGCGGCTGCCTGACGGAGAAGCATCTGGATACCCCGATAGACTTCGACAACCTGCTTGCCGAAGGTTCCATGATGGGTTCCGGCGGCATGATTGTAATGGATGAGGACGACTGCATGGTGTCCGTAGCCCGCTTCTATCTGGACTTCACGGTAGAGGAGTCGTGCGGAAAATGCACCCCTTGCCGCATCGGCAACAAGCGCCTGCTGGAAATACTGAACAAGATAACCGAAGGACGTGGCAGCGAGAAAGACCTGCAAACCCTCTCCACCCTGGGACAAGTGATAAAGGACACCGCCCTCTGCGGACTGGGGCAGACTTCGCCCAACCCAGTACTCTCCACCCTCAACAACTTCTACGACGAATACGTGAAGCACGTCAGGGAGAAGACCTGCCGCGCCCGGCAATGCAAGTCACTGCTCACCTACACCATCAATCCGGAGTTGTGCATCGGCTGTCACCTCTGCTTCAAGCATTGTCCGGCAGACGCCATTCTGGGAGATGTGCGCAAGCCCCACGTCATCAATCCGGACAAGTGCATCAAGTGCGGCATGTGCATGGCACGCTGCAAGTTCAAAGCCATATCTGTCTGCTAATCCCCCATTGCCATGGAAAAGAAACAAATTACCCTGCAAATAGACCGGCACTACATCACCGTGCCCGAAGGCGCTACCATCCTGAAAGCCGCCCGCAAAATAGGTATCGACATCCCTACCCTTTGTCACATCGACCTGAAGGGTACCTGCATCAAGAACAACCCCGCATCGTGCCGCATCTGTGTGGTTGAAGTGGAAGGACGGCGCAACCTCGCCCCCGCCTGCGCCACCCGCTGTACGGAGGAAATGGTGGTGCGTACCAGCACCCTGCGCGTGATGAATGCCCGCAAGGTGGTTGCCGAACTCATCCTGTCCGACCATCCCAACGACTGCCTCACCTGCCCCAAATGCGGCAACTGCGAGCTACAAACGCTGGCACTGCGCTTCAACATCCGCACCATGCCCTTCAACGGCGGCGAGCTATCACCCCGCAAGCGGGAGGTGACTTCGTCCATCGTCCGCAACATGGACAAATGTATCTTCTGCCGCCGCTGCGAGAGTGTCTGCAACGACGTGCAGACCGTAGGCGCGCTGGGTGCCATCCGCCGCGGATTCAACACCACCATTGCCCCCGCCTTCGACAAGATGATGACGGACAGTGAGTGCACCTACTGCGGGCAGTGCGTAGCCGTCTGCCCCGTAGGCGCGTTGACGGAACGCGACCATACCAACCGCCTGCTCGAGGACCTTGCCAATCCAGACAAAGTGGTCATTGTGCAGACGGCACCTGCCGTACGAGCCGCCCTGGGCGAAGAGTTCGGTCTGCCCCCCGGCACACTGGTGACGGGCAAGATGGTATATGCCCTGCGCGAACTGGGTTTCGACTACGTGTTCGACACGGACTTTGCCGCCGACCTCACCATCATGGAAGAAGGAGCCGAGATACTGAACCGCCTGACCCGTTACCTCCAAGGCGACAAGTCCGTCCGCCTGCCTATCCTTACCTCCTGCTGTCCGGCATGGGTCAACTTCTTCGAGCACCACTTCCCCGACATGCTCGACATACCCTCTACGGCACGCTCGCCGCAACAGATGTTCGGCTCCATAGCCAAGACATTCTGGGCAAAGAAGATGGGCATTCCCCGTGAGAAGCTGGTAGTGGTATCCATCATGCCCTGCCTGGCAAAGAAATACGAATGCGACCGAGAGGAGTTCAAGACAGACGGCAATCCCGACGTGGACTACTCCATATCCACCCGCGAGCTGGCACGCCTCATCCGACGCGCCAACATAGGATTCACACTGCTGACCGATAAAGAGTTCGACCTGCCGATGGGAGCCTCAACGGGTGCAGGCGTTATCTTCGGCACTACCGGCGGCGTGATGGAGGCAGTCTTGCGCTCCGTCTACGAAATCTATACGGGACGGACGCTGGATAATGTAAACTTTGAGCAAGTGCGCGGACTCGCCGGTGTACGCCGCGCCACCATCGACCTGGACGGCTTTGAACTGAAAGTAGGCATCGCCCACGGTCTGGGCAATGCACGCCATCTGCTGGAGGACATCCGCAACGGGCACAACGAGTATCATGTAATTGAAATCATGGCTTGTCCCGGCGGCTGTATCGGCGGTGGCGGCCAACCGCTGCACCACGGCAATTCGGACGTGCTCTATGCACGTGCCAATGCGCTGTATCGCGAGGACGCCAACAAACCGTTGCGGAAGTCGCACGAGAACCCCTATATCAAGACACTGTATGAAGAGTATCTGGGCAAGCCGCTCAGTGAAACCGCGGAACATCTGCTGCATACACACTACTTCAACAAGTCTATGGATTAACCGCTAAAAAACAGAAGAACTATGTCAGAAATAAAATTGGCTTGTGACGTTGTCAAACAAGTGCGTGCCATTTGTGACAAGCATGGCAACCAGCCCGGCGAACTTATCAATATACTCCACGAAGCCCAGCACCTACACGGCTACCTGCCCGAAGAGATGCAGCGTATCATTGCCGCCCAACTGGGTATTCCCGTATCTCGCGTGTACGGCGTGGTGACGTTCTATACTTTCTTTACGATGCTGCCCAAGGGGAAGCATCCCATCTCCGTGTGTATGGGTACCGCCTGCTACGTGCGTGGTTCGGAGAAACTGCTCGAAGAGTTCAAACGCGTGCTGGGCATTGAAGTGGGCGAAACGACTCCGGACGGCAAATTCTCCCTCGACTGCCTGCGTTGCGTAGGCGCCTGCGGACTGGCACCCGTAGTGATGATTGGCGAAAAGGTGTACGGAAGGCTGCAACCAATTGATGTTAAGAAGATATTGGAGGAGCTGGAATAACTCATTTCAACCTTGCGGATATCCATCCCAAGGAATGATTATCTTGTCCAGTATACCACTCAGGCAGGCTATTGCCACTCCGTAGTTCGTCATAGGAATATGTTGCGCACGGGCATGGGCTATACGATTGAGCACATATTTCCGGTTGAACATGCAGGCGCCGCAATGGATAATCAAATCATATCGGGACAAGTCTATGGGAAAGTCATTTCCGGAGACGAAGTCTATCTGCAACTCCCCGCCGATGCGTTTTCGTAGCAGGCGGGGAATTTTGACGGTACCGATGTCCTCAGTCAGCGGAGCATGGGTGCAGGCTTCGGCTATCAGTACACGCGATTGGGGTGTCAAGCTATGGATAGCGGCAGCCCCCTCCACGAAGGCATTGATATCTCCTTTATAACCGGCAAAAAGAACCGAGAAGGAAGTAAGACTACTCTCGGCAGGCTTTTGCTGATAGACGATGGGAAATACTTGTGAATCGGTGATAATCAGCTTGGGCGGACGGGCAAGGGCTTGCAGGGAAACTTGCAGCTTGTCGGTGGTGCAACTCATCACCAGGCACTTCTTGTCCAGCAACTCGCGGATGGTCTGCACTTGCGGAAGAATGAGACGGCCTTTTGGGGCTTGCATATCCTGGGGCATAACCAGTAGGACGACATCACCCTCGCTTACCAAGTTTCCCGTGATGGTCTGCTCACCAAAATTCTCGGGAAGCTTTTCGAGAATAGCATCGAAGATGCCTTGAATGCCGGTACCCTCTTTGGCACTGACCACAACGGGAACCTGCCCGCACTCCTTTTCAATCCGAAGCACCACGGAAGCGGTGTCTTGACGCGAATCAGCTTTATTCAGTATCAGTATCACGGGAATTTCGCGCGCTGCCAGCAGCTTTATCCATTGCTGTTCCAGCGTTCCGTCAGCTTCATAGAGCAAGAGGGCGATGTCCGCTTTCTCCACCGTCTTTAAGGTACGCTCCACGCGCATACCGCCCAACTCGCCTTCGTCATCATCAAAACCGGGGGTATCGATAAAAAGGCACGGTCCCAAAGGATATACCTCCATGGCTTTAGTCACGGGGTCGGTAGTAGTGCCGGGCGTTGCGGATACTAATGCCGTGTCTTGCCCGGTCAAGGCATTGACCAGGCTGGACTTTCCACTGTTCCGCCGCCCAAAGACGGCAATGTGCAGACGGTTGGAATGAGGTGTATTATTCATAAATCCGAAAGCTAAAATCTAAAGTCTCTTTTCCCTTCTCCTATTTCCTGGAGGTTGCGTTCGGCTATCGCCCGTATCTTAGGGTTCGGGATATGTGTCATCTCCTCACAAATCAGCCGTATGCCCTTCTCCTTGGTTTCGGGGGAAGCATAGTCCTCCAGATATTCTTTTAATGTCATCAGTGCATTGGGCTGACAGCAGTTTGCTATCTGTCCGCGCTTGACGAGCGACATGAAGCGGTCTCCGGTACGTCCCTTACGGTAGCAGGCGGTGCAGAAGCTGGGGATATGCCCCAGGTCGAGCAGCCAGCTCACCACTTCATCCAGCGTACGCCGGTCGCTCACATCGAATTGGGAGGAGTCTTCCTCTTTGGCTTCCGGCACGGCATAACCTCCTACGCTGGTGCGTGAACCGCCGCTTATCTGCGAAACACCCAGTTCGAGCACCCGACGGCGTACGGCTTCCGACTCACGGGTGGAAATAATCATTCCCGTATAAGGCACCGCAATACGCGCCACTGCCACAATACGGCAGAACATCTCATCCGAGATGGCATCGGGAAAATCTTCGGTCGAAATGTCATCTGCCGGACAGATACGCGGCACGCTGATAGTATGCGGACCCACGCCAAAGGCAGCTTCCAGATGTTCGGCATGCATCAGCAGTCCTACGAAGTCATAGCGATAGGTGTTCAGACCGAACAATACGCCGATACCTACGTCATCGATGCCGCCCTCCATGGCGCGGTCCATCGCTTCGGTGTGGTAGGCATAGTTACTCTTGGGTCCTGTGGGATGCAGGGCTTCGTAATGCTCTTTGCTGTAAGTCTCTTGAAAAAGGATATAGGTGCCGATGCCTGCTTCTTTCAGCAACCGGTAGTTCTCCACCGTAGTGGCGGCTATGTTGACATTCACCCGGCGGATGGCTCCGTTTTTGTGATGGATGCTGTAAATGGTGCGGATGGACTCCAGGATATAGTCGATAGGGTTGTTTCGCGGGTCCTCTCCGGCTTCCAGGGCAAGGCGTTTATGCCCCATGTCCTGCAAGGCGACAACCTCGCGGCGTATCTCCTCTTGCGAGAGTTTCTTGCGGGGAATGGTACGGTTCTTGGCATGATACGGGCAATAGACGCAACCGTTCACGCAATAGTTGGAAAGATAAAGCGGGGCAAACATCACGATGCGGTTACCATAGAATTTCTGTTTGATTTCGCGTGCCAGATGGAAGATGCGCTCCACCAGTCCCGGCTCGTCACATTCCAGCAGCAGGGCTGCTTCCCGATGGGAAAGACCCTGGCACAAAGCAGCCTTGTCAATCAGACTTTCGATGAGCGGACGGTTGTTGCGGTTTACCTGCGCATACTCTAACGTATCCAATATCTCTTGGTGATTGATGAATTCTTCCGCTTGTCTTGACTTTATGTTATAC
>DBFWRP010000419.1:0-3716 GCA_048222005.1 Muribaculaceae bacterium
CAAAAAGTACATAGTAACCGCAGAAGCGTAAATGAGCGGCCTCAGCCTCGTGCTGGGGCCGTCTTTTTTGCCTGCTGGATATAAACGTATGTGAATATGATACGGAAAAATAATTTTGAAAATTAACGAAAACATATTGACATAGGTAGGTAACGCAGTATAATAAAGTTACAAATTAACCAACCGGCTAATCAGAAAGGAACGGAGAACATGAAACGCAAATCTGACATCGTGCGCGAGGCTGCGGCTGTGGGCAACTTCAAAGAGGCCCTGCGGATTGCAAAGGGCTTCCGCATCAACATCACAGCGGAGCAGAGAGATACGATGTGCAGAGCCTATGAGTGCATTGTTCATCCTGACTTTTACCGGCAGCTCGGGACGGACATCCCGGCAGCCATCAGCGCCGGCGTTGAAATCGTCACTCAGATTTACGGATAAGGAGATCAGAGATGGGCAAGGCGTATTACTTCATCAAGCGGAGCGGCAACCGTGACCAGCGCGGCTCCGAATATGCGCACTGGTCGTTCAGCGCCGAGTACACCAGTAAGACGGCACTCAAAAAGGCGCACACGATTGGCTGCCAGTCGGTCAGGATGACGGACATCTACACGCCGCAGCAGCTTCTTCAGGAGTTCGGCATCGTCAAGGCCAAGCACATCATCGAAGAGGTTCTGCAGTATCAACCGGAGCTTTGCTCCAGAAAGGAAGCGTAAACATGGAAGACAAGAAGATCGTTGCTGACGGCATGGAGCTGATTCCGGTATGGCGCGTTCTCTATCAGGATGCGTGGATGAAGCGCAGCGGCCGCGGGTTCTGGATTTTGGAGAACATGGCAGAGGGATGGAAGGAAATGGGCTGGGTCAGCCGCCATACGTTCAAGAGCGAGCGGGCCGCAGTCAATGCCCTGAACGCGCTGATCCGCGAACGCAGCAAAGGCGCCCACACCCAGACGCAGATGTGTGGCGGCTTCGGCATCGACATTGTGATCGACGAGGACACCGCCAACGATATGCGCATCGTTGACTGGAAAATCCAGAAGCAGTACAAGACCCGGTGGGAGCTGGTCGATGAAATGGAGGCGTCGGAATGAATAAGACTGCGGTGGAGCTGCTCCGCGCGAACGCCAGCTACATCGACGCCTTGAAGGAGGCCATCGACCGCTGGGAGAAATCCAACGACACCGATGAGAAACGTGATCTGCTTGCCGCTATCGGTGAAATCGGTGTTGACGTGCATAACCGCAACCGGCAGCTCGGCATCTGGTAGGAGGAAGCACAGATGAAGATAGCGCAGGCGAGGAAGCTGCTCACCGAGGACATCGGGCGGATGACGCTCGAACAGCTTCAGAAGCATCGGGTCAAGCTGACTGATGCTTGGCGAGAGAGCAGGGCTGAGTACGGCATGGGTCAGGCGGCAATGGACGGCTTCTACCGGCAGACGGGGGAAGACATCACGGAGTACACGCCGACCGATTTGTGGCTCACTCAGAACCTCTCGCACAGGCTGGACGAAACCATCGAGAGAGAGTTGGAGTTACTGAGCGACCATAACAGCAAGGCGTAACCCCGGCCAAAACCGCCGCACAAGACCGAGAACGTGCTGTACGGCAGAAAGCATACACTTTCACCACCGCACGGAAACGTGCCATACAGAGCCTCTCAGGGGCTTCTACGGGCATCGGTTTCCACGTGGCTAATTTGGAATTGCGTCCGCGTCAATGTGGATGCGCAGGAAAGGACAGACGATATGAGTGAAAACATGGTAGCCATTCGGTGCAAATCCGAAACGAACCGCTGGATGGACAGCGTTATGATCGTTCCGCAGGAACGGGCCAATGACATTGAGCAGAGCATCAAAGAGCGGATGCGCGGCTTTGAACGCAACGGCTCCTGCTATGGAGACGTGATGCGAGAGATTGCGCAGGCCGCCGGCATCGAAAGCCTTGCCCTCTGTGATTACGACGAGGACACGGACGAGCCGACTGACGCTTGGTGCGAATACTGCGCGGGCCTCGGCCAGAAGATGCCTGTCATCGAGATTGACCTCGGTGAGCTGGGGAACGACGTGAACATCGACGATCTGCTTGATAAGGCCGAAGAGCTTGGCTGGTGCATCCACGAAAGCGACACCGAATGGGAGTTCATTCAGAACAGCCCTGCCGGTGAAGATTTCTTTTTCGACATCAGCGCGAGTGACGTCCACAGCGCGGACGACATGGTACGCGAGATCCGTTCCTACGCGAACGGCTTTGACGCTGAGGAACACGCCAAGATGTGGGTTGAGGCACAGGGCCGTGTGTCCGGCGTCCCTGACCTCAAGACGCTTGTGAAGGATGCCGATGACATCAAACTGATGCTGAACAAGCTGGCTTCTGCGATGGAGGATGTGCTGGAAGGTGAGCCCGATGACGAAGACGACCGAGCGGAGCTGTCGCCTCGCCAGATTGAGCGTCTGGACGAGATCGACAACGCCATGTATGAGTTCCTGCTGGTCTTGTTGGAAATGGACGAAGACGAGTTCGATTGGGATATGTACCACATCGGAGAGGCGGTCGATGCGGTGCAGCAGGTGATGCTCGACCACGGCTTCGACATCCACCGTCCGTACATCGAGGATGACGGCGAGAGCCGAGTGGTGCATGAGTACGAAAGGGCTGGTGATCGCTGAGATGGAAAAGGCGTATGAGTGGCTGCTGGAAGAGTTCGACATTGACGGCGCTGCGGCTCGCGTCATCCGAAACGTTTTGGAGTACGCCGACCGCATGGAAGGCGATGAACAGTACGACTTCCTGACCGAGATGTTGGATGGAACGATTGGACTTTCTGATCGAGAGATCCGAAACCTGTGCTGGAACTGAAGGAGGATGGCATGAAAGACAAGCCTATTGTGAATGTGGTCGTCTGCGTGAAAGGTGGCATGGTACAGGGGGCGTACACAAACGCAAGCGATGTGTACGTTGACCTCGATGTGATTGACCTCGACGTGAGCAGCTACCCCGATGACGGCGAGACGGACGAGGCGGATCTGAACCAGAAGCGGATCGACGAAATCGAAAGCGATCCGCGCTGGCGGGCAATCTACTGAGGAGGTGCGGAAATGATGGTTCAGGCCACAAGATGCTATGACTGCGGAAGTTATGTTTCGCGGGACATCTACTTTGGCAGGTTCGGGAAGCGCAACAACGTCCCACTTTGGGTTTGCCCCAACTGCGGTGTGGTACATGAGGACTATCGGTGGTTCAAGTACGTCAGCCAGCAGGAGGCAAACGCCATTATTGAACACCGTGGCCCCCGCGGTCTGTTTGTGCTGGAGACCGGCGTTGAGTATATCGGCATCGACAACAGCACGGGTGATGCTTGGACGGAGGAGTTCTCTGATTTGACCGAGTGCATGATGTGGCTGGCTGGCGAAAGGGAAGCCGCTCAGGAGGCAAAAGCTCAGAGAAAATACGAGACAGGCGACGGGCCTGCCGAGGACGTGGAACTGCGGCAGTATAGATGCCTCCGGTGTAACCACGTCTGGTACGAGGACTGCGACGCTCCCGATTACCCCGACTACTGCCCCGGCTGTGGTGAAAGTCTTTGCAGAGGAGGCACTCAGGAATGACAAAGACAGAATTGCGTGAGAAATTGCTCGGCGGAGCCATCATGGACAACCTGTTCGCGTTCAGAAACGGTCAGGATTGTGAAATCTTCAAGGCTGCTCGATTTGAACAG
>DBFWRP010000042.1:0-7965 GCA_048222005.1 Muribaculaceae bacterium
GTTGTCGCCTTCATGCAGGTGCACAAGCAACGGATTGCTGAACGAAGTGGCCTGAAGCCGGTCGGACGCCTCTCCGCGAAGCCCCCGGTTATATGGAGTGAGCTGCGGAAACACAAGAACGCCGGCCCGCTCGCCGTTGACAACAAGATGACGGAGTGCCGTGCGGCGTCGGGCATTGACAATGCCGAGACCTGAAAGATAGTGCACATCCACAAGATAATCACCTTCGGCAGGTGCCACAACATCAAACCGGATGTTGCGGTTATGATTACGGTCGGATTCCACGAAGTCGTCCGACACCTTGTCATGGCCGGGCACTCTTGCCCCGCTTCTGGCCACAGCCGGCAGACTAACATGCACCTCCGCCCCGTCAGGAGCCACAATGTGCTGACGGCACGAGAAACCCGCGCTCCCCCCGCTGCCGATAGTTGCAATCTGCACAGATGTCAGGCTGCCCACAGGCGCGAGTTCAAAAGTGTTTCCGATGCCTTCGGGATCGGCCACACCGTTAAGCCACACCCTGTGCGTTCCTCCGCTGCGGCCAGCTGAGCCATCCGACATAATGACGGCCCTGTTATTTGTTGGCCACGCCACATCCGGAGCGTAGGGAAGCTGGTCAATGTCGCCAGACGGAGCGTCATCGTCACACCCGGTGCCATCGCTGTTCTCAAGCTCTATCAGAATATTCTGCTCGCCTTCGGCATCGGATGGGAGTTGCAATGATGCAGGCACCCCGTTGAGCGTGCATGCGCGCACGTTGCGGCCATGTCCGCGCACAACGATGTTCAGCACAGCCTTGCGCCATCTGAGTCCGCGCACAATGGTCTCGTCACCGAACCATCGCGGCACATTGGGCGCAAACGTGATTCCGTCGAATGTGAACCGTGCGCCGAGAACCCCGCGCAGAATCAACCCATTAAGCGGCGCGCATGCCATACTGGCCACAGCGCCCGTGCCGAGCAGCGCCTGGGCCTGAGCAGCAATCAGCGACGCGAAATAGCGGTTGTAGGATTGCGTGGCGCCTACACCGGCTGCCGCCGATGCAATCAACGCCAGCTCCACCCCGCCTGCATTGCCGGCAGACACCGGCTCAGGCCAGGGATAGAACAGCTCGTCGGTGCCGCCGGACTGGGCTGCACGTGCGAACACAGCCTGCGCCACCGGTTCGGAAATCACACCGCCGATTACGGCTACCGCCTGCGCCACATTGTCGGCAAACTCCGCACACACCGGCGCGGCAGGAAAACCATAGAGCATCGCACCGAACATCTGCTGCCGAGGCAGCCAGAAAGCACGGTGCAAGGCATGCCGGAGCGAGTCGGCATCCGGAGAGGCTATCTCATGCCGGATTTTCTCATTGCGCATCGCCATCGACTTGGCGGCATCGGCCAGGCCGTACAACGCCCCGCAATAGGCGGCATTCACCGAAAAAGTCTGTATCGTGAACTGGTCGGCGGGCAGCATCCAGTCGGGAGTGAGTTCCGGAATGGCAGTCCACCTCCGCGGCATGCCATAGAAAAGCGAGGTAAATCCATTGTAGGCTATGCGGACATCCTCCTCAAGCATTTTTCTGGCCACTCCGGCCACTTCATCAAGCCACTGGCGTCCGCCACCTGCCTTGGCCACCTCCATTGCAGCCAACAGCCAGTATGGATTTTCTGTAACCACAGGCCAAGTCAGGCCCTGACTGGCGCCTGGCACAACATACCCATCTTTCAGCCGTCCGCGCAACAGGCCTGTGGCCCAACGCACCGACAAAGGATTAAGATATATGGCATCGGTGATATTGCCATTCCAGGTGTCAGGAGGTCCCACACGCGTTTCAACGGCACACAGAGCATCAATCAACGGCACGCCGGTTGACACATACGGACCCTGAGCCTCAGGATTGCGGGATCGGCACGACACATCGCGCAGGCAGTTCCCCTCCACCCTCACCTGCAGGAGTGAGTCGCCGAAAGCACGTATCACCAGCCCGTTGCGGAAGTCTATACTGTCGGGCCACAGCTGCCATGCCGCAGTTGATGCAACCGTCCCCTCATGGCGCCAGGGCATCTCCCTGCGGCATCCGACAAACAGCAGTGTGAACGCCGTGGCAATCCACAGCGTCCACACTGTCCGTAATTTCAGTCTACGTCGCATCGTATGGCCTGGCATTAAAGCCGGTTAGAAAATCTTTTCGGCAATCTCCTTGGGGAGCGCATCCCTGTGCACAAGAATATTCAGGGTCTTGGCCAGGAAGTAGGGCTCTGACACATAGAAGAATCCGTCGTAAACCTGATTGGTATCCCAGGAGTTCTTCACTTTGTAATAACGCTTGCCGTTCTGGTCGGTTGCGATGCCCACAATCTCCATACCGTGGTCGTCGGTGGTCTCCTGGCGGTCGAACATTTCCTGCCGGCTCTCCTGTGTCACTTCTATCTCCTCCACAGGGCCGTGTATGTCAAACTGCTTGGCGCTACGCTCTTTGTCGCTGAGTTTCACCCAACGCGAAAGCTCGGTGCCCTCCATATCGGCTGCCGTGCGCTCCTTGGGCATCACGGCGAAGCCTTCGTTCCATTTGAAGCCGCCCTCGCTCACATCTGCAGCCCACACCACAGGGTAACCGTTGGCAATGGCGTTGTCGACGATGGCTTTGAGTTCCTCCATGGGCACATTCTCATAAGGCGCCCACTGCCAGTTGTCGGCCACCTCGATCACGAAAGGCTCGTAGAACGGATGGTGGGTGAACGATGTGACCGGCACATAGTCGTCCATGTTCAGGCCAAGCGATTCGGCATATGTAAGTGGGGTGTATGTGCGTCCGTCAACGGTGAATTCCTCCGGCACCTTGCCGAGATAAGCATCAAGGATTGCCTCAAAGCCCTTGCGCCATGCTGTGGAGATGCGTTTGTTGGGATTTTTCACAATGGCGTCAAGATAGGCTTTCAGCACGGCGTCGAGTTCGCCATGCACATGCTTGTCCTCACCATATTCCAGACCGGAGTACACCTCCTCGGGCACGGCACCGTAACGGTTCCACACATAGGGCAGATCCATGATGCTGCCTCCTGCGCCGAAGTTGGCGTGTCCGTACATGCGCACATAACGGTCGGCTTTTTCAAGATAACACTGGCGCACGGTGAACATCTCGCTCAGGTCGAGCGGCTTTCCACCTTTGCGCACAATCTCGTCCTCGAACATCGAGGTGCCGGCAAAGCACCAGCATGTGCCGCTCTTGTTCTGGTCCTTGACCGAAGTGGTGGGCACCACGGCCACATCCGTAAACTGGAATTTGACCGTGTCAGGCTGCTCGGCGGCCACCGAATCAGGGGTGTCGCCCATAGCCGACATGCCTGATGCCGGAACAAAATCCGTGTATGCGGCGGCTGTAAGCCCGGTTGCCAACATCACCGCCATAGCTGAAAATCCTTTATTCATGATTGTTGTAATTTATTTCTGTTTTTTTGCGTCAATCTCGCGCAGCAGCGTTTCCACAGCCGTGCGCAACTGGCGGTCCTCCCCTGCGGCTATATCCTCGGGGGTGTTGAGCACTTTCACGTCCGGCTCAAGCTGGAAGTTTTCAAGATAATAACCTTCGGCGGTGCGGTAGCCGATTACCGGAATTCCGAACACCATCGTGGGGTCCTGCATGGTCACCCAGTTCACCGAGGTCATTGTGCCGGGAACTGGCGCACCGACCACCTTGCCGATTTTCTGATGTTTGTAGACCCACGGCGTGCCGTGCGCATTGCTGTAGCAGGGTTCGCCCACGAGCATGACAGAGGGTTTGTTCCAGCGGCGCGACGGCATGTCGCACACGTCCTTGCCGCGGATTTCCTGGGTCAGATATTTCTCTCCTGTAAACAACACCTCTATGTCCTCATGCATGCGGCCTCCGCCGTTCCAGCGGATGTCAATGACCACACCTTCGGCATTGGCGTATTTGCCGAGAAGATCGGCATACATGGGGCGGAACGATGCATCTGCCATCGAGGGGATGTGCACATAGCCCAGACGTCCGTCCGACCATTTCTCCACTTCGGCGGCCCGGTTGCGCACCCAGCGGTCGTAGAGCAACGCATTTTCGGCGCCGGCGGAGATAGGCTTGATCACCTCCTCGAAGCTCCCTCCGTCGGGAGTGACAAATCCTACAAGCACTTTCTTCCCGGCAAGATTCCGGAACAGCGAGGCCATGTCGGTGTCGGGGGCCACTTCCACACCTCCCACTGATTTCACGATAGAGCCGGGAACCATTTTCGAAGCAGCCTTGTCGAACGGACCGTTCACAATCACCTCGTCCACCTTCAGTCCGGTGCCGTCGTAGTTCATATCATAAAGCAGTCCGAGCGATGCAGTGCGGTCGGCCGACGATGCCGCAGCCGGGCGGTAACGGCCTCCGGTGTGCGACACGTTCAGTTCGCCCAGAATCTCGCTCAGCAGTTCGGCAAAATCATAGTTGTTGTTGATGTGCGGGAGGAAACGGCGGTAGTTCTCCACCATGGCAGGCCAGTCAACGCCATGCATCCCCTTGTTGTAGAACCGGGCGGCCTCCTCCACTGCCATGTTGTCGAACATGGCCTGGCGTTCGGCGGCGCGGTCAATCTCATGAGTTGCATCCGAAGTGATGGCCGTAAGCTTGTCGGTCTTGGGGTCGAGTTTCTGCATCTTGGCTCCCATCAGGAAAATTGACTTGCCGTCCTTGGGTGCCTGCAGTGACACGCCGGTCTGTGAGCCGAGTTTCGACACGAGTTTGGGCTGACGCTTGCGCAGCGGAAGTTTCCACAGGTCATAGCCATCCTCGAACTCGCTGAGATAATACAGATTGTCGCCGTCGGCTGTGACAATGGCGTCGGAAAGTTCCGACGAATAGGGGGTGAGCCTCATCACACGGGTGTCGATGTTATCAAGCTCCACAACAATAGCCTCAGGCTCCTTTTCGGCCGGTTTGCCGGTGTCTTTCTTTGATTTTTTATCGGCCTTTCCGTTCTTGTCGGCATCTTTCTCCTTGTTGTCCGATTTTTTCTCGGCATCTTTAAGCAGTGCGTAATCCTCCTCGCTGAGCATGAAACGGTCGCGGGCAGCACGGTTGAGGAACACAATCATCACATCGTACTGCGAGCCCCATGATGCATGGGCACGCATGCCGTAACGGTCGGTCTTGAATATGATGGCATTGCCGTCGAGAACGAAGCGGGGCGACTCCTCGAAATAACCGGAGTTGGTCAGATTGGTTATGCGGCCGCTCTCCACTTCCACCAGGGCAATGTCGCTGTAGGGATCGCGCATCTCGGGCACAAGCTCTATGGCGAGCAGACGGCTGTCGGGGCTCCATACGGCGCCCATGCCGTCATCCTGACCGGGATATGTCTCGCCGTGGGTGAGCTGGCGCACAGCTTTCGAGGCCAGGTCCATCACCATGAGGTTGTTCCTGTTCTTCACGAAAGCCATCTTCTTTCCGTCGGGCGATATGAGCGGGCGTGAATATTCATCACCGCTGTCGGCGGCCACGTCAATCACAGGCTCCTCAGTCACGGCAGTTGCGGCGGCGAAATTGGGGTCGTCCTTGCGCGCTATGGATGCCTTATAGATGTTTTTATGCCCGGAACGTTCGGATGTATAATAAAGTGAACGGCTGTCGGCGCCCCAGCTCAGATGCATCTCTGCAGCCGGAGTGCGGGTAACCTGCACTGTGGTGGGGTATTCCACCGAAGTGACAAACACATCGCCACGGTCGAGGAAGGCCACCATCTTGCCGTCGGGCGACACTACGGCGCCCTGAGGTTTCACTTTCAGAAATTCCACTTCGTCGGGCTGGTCTGCCACAATCTCAACTGCAAGCTTGCGCGGAGCGGCTGTATCCGATGCCATGGTGTAGAGCTCACCGTTATAGGTGAAAGCCATTGTGCCGTTGGTGGCACGCGAGAGGAAACGCACGGGATGGGTTGTGAAATCGGTGAGACGACGAGCATTGGACGGATCGGACATGGGGAAGGCCCACACATTGAAGCTTCCGCCGTCGCGTTCGCTGAGGATATAGACTGTGTTGCCGTCGGCCGAGACCACCGGATTGCGGTCCTCGCCGGGACGGTCGGTCAGGTTGGTATGCTTGCCGGTGGCGAGGTCAAGCGCCCACACATCGCACGACACTGACGAAGTGTGATGCTTGCGCCATTCATTCTCAAACCCCTTGAGGTCCTGATACAGCAGAGTGCGTCCATCCGGAGTAAACACCGGCATCTTCACCGGCGTCGGGGCAACCTGCGAGGCCTTTCCGCCTTCGGTCCCCACGGCATAGAGCTGTGTCATCCTGCCGGTAGGAAACATCACGGATTTTGCCGGGTTCTGTATGGCAGCGGAATAGTAGACCATACTGCCGTCGGGCGAGAAAGTCTCGGGAATTTCAGATGCGGAATTCGAGGTCAGCCGGCGCGCATTCCCGCCGGCCGCATCCATCAGCATCACATCAAAATTGCCATGCCGGTCGCTCGCGAAGGCTATGTGGCGGCTGTCGGGGCTCCATACGGGATTTGACTCGTAGGCCGGGTGCGACGTCAGACGCGTGGCCGTGCCTCCCTCCACCCCCACTGTGTATATGTCACCTTTATATTCAAAGGCAATCCTGCTGCCGTCGGGCGAGATGGCCGCATGACGCATCCAGAGGGCTTCGGCACCTTGCATGCCGGCCGCAGCCAGCAATGAGGCTGCTAAAATGGCTGTTTTTTTCATGTTGATGAAATGTGATGGTATCCGTTGATTTTTTTATTGACCAACTTGTGATTTTAGGTTTTACTATTTGAGTCGGAACATATAGCCGAGTGTCACGGCGATGGAGTTGCCTCGCGAGGCCGAGAACTCATCTTTTTTCGATGAAGGGAAAAGGTTCCCCAGGCCATAATAATATCGTGCTTCAAGCATCACGGAATGGCGTTTTTTTATCACGAACTCCACTCCGGCGCCTCCTGTTATGCCGTAATCGAAACGATGCTTTATGGGGAGACGCATCTGGTCAACCTGACGGTATTCATATGGGAACCCCTCCACGTCGCGCGGATGCTCGTAATCGAAATTGGAATGTATGGAGCTGCCGAGCATATACCCTATCTGCGGCCCGAGATTAAAAAAACATTTCACCACCCTCGACCCGAAAAATATATGCGTCATCACTGGAAGCTCCACATAGGTGGTGCGGCGGAAATATTCGAACTCAGAATTATATTCCTCAAAATTCTCCTTCCAACCATGCTGCGAGAAGTTAAGCTCGGCAAGCAGCCCTACATGACGCTCCTCGGCATAGCGGAACGAGAAACCCATCTGCATGCCTGGCAGAAACGACTCCTGCGTCTTGGGATAGAACGACACCTGCGAAAGGGTGGCACCGGCATGTGCACCAACGTGCACATGCGGCACATAATGGCGCTGCGCATTGGCGCAGACTGCAGCAAGTGCCCAGCAAATGGTTGTTATTATAAATTTTTTCATCTTCATTCAATTAAAAAGGCACGCATCCCCTATGAGCAGGCAGGGTCTGACTGCCAAGCCATCCTCGACGCGCGGCGCGGGGTGCCCGATGGCAATCATAGACGTTCGCTGTTGATTATGCCGCCCGGAGTGAAGTTGAGCAGGAAGAGGGTCTCGTTGACAAGGCCGTGCTCATTTCCGGTAGCACTCGCGTCAGCATCAGCGGACTGCGGAAGCGCCCATCCGAGACGCATGCTGTTCTGAACGCCGTTGAATTCCGTGGGGAACACTCCTGTCTCGGCCTTGTGACGCAGACCTTCAATGATGAAGCGGCCGATGTCGAATCCGAGGATGCCCTGCGTGGGCACTGCCTCGAACATCTCCACACCATAATTCTGTCGGTAGCACTCCTTCAGCTCACGGGCACGGTAGTCGCGTTCGTCAACCAGGAAACGCGAATAGATGGTGGCCCCGAGGTTGGATATTTCATCGAAACTGTTGTTTCGGAATGTGACCCATTCGGGA